>NZ_JBEYVC010000034.1:0-74593 GCF_040643855.1 Streptomyces sp. NPDC047072
CTCACCACGACGGCCACGACTCCGATCTGGGGCAAACTCGCCGACCTCTTCAGCAAGAAGACGCTGCTCCAGGCCGCCATCGTCATCTTCGTGCTCGGCACCGTGGCGTGCGGGATCAGCCAGAGCGGCGGTCAGCTGATCGCCGCGCGGGCCCTCCAGGGCATCGGTGTGGGAGGGTGTCAGGCGCTCGTGCAGATCGCCATCGCCGCGATCATCCCGCCTCGCGAGCGCGGCCGTTACAGCGCCTACCTGAGCGGCACCACCTCGACGTCGACCATCGGCGGACCGCTGCTCGGCGGGCTGATCGTCGACACCTCGTGGCTGGGCTGGCGGTGGTGCTTCTTCATCGCCCTGCCGCTCGCCGCCGTCGCGTTCGTCCTGCTCCAGCGGACGCTGAACCTGCCCGTCCTGCGCCGCGAGAACGTGAAGATCGACTATCTCGGGGCCACCCTGATCGCCGCCGGTGTCAGCGTGCTGCTCGTGTGGGTGTCGTTCGTCGACAACTCCTTCGCCTGGGCCTCCTGGCAGACCGCCGCCATGCTCTCCGGCGGTCTCGCCCTGCTCGCCGTCGCCGTACGGGTGGAGAAGCGCGCCGCCGAACCGATCGTCCCGCTCGCCATCGTGCGCCGGCGCACCACCACCCTGGCCATCCTCGGCAGCCTGTCCGTCGGTACGGCCATGTTCGGCGCCTCGGTCTTCCTCAGCCAGTACTTCCAGCTCAGCCGCGGCCGCACCCCCACCGAGGCCGGTCTGCTGACGATCCCGATGATGGCCGGCATCCTGGTCGCCTCCGTCGTCGGCGGCCGGATGCTCAGCCGGAGCGGGAAGGTCAAGCCGTACCTCGTCACCGGCGCCCTGCTCCTCACCGTGGGCTGCGCGGGTCTCGGCGTCATCGACCACACGACGCCCCTGATCTTCCTGGGCGTGTCGATGCTGTGTGTCGGGATGGGTGTCGGCATGACCCTGCAGAACTTCGTCCTGGCCGTGCAGAACACCGTGCCGCTCAAGGACATCGGGGCCGCCAGCTCCACGGTGTCGTTCTTCCGCTCCCTCGGCGGCACGATCGGCGTCGCCGTCCTCGGCGCCGTCCTGGCCCGCAGGGTCGCGGACGGCACGGCGAGCGGACTCGCCTCCGCCGGACTGTCCGGAGCGGCCCGGAACCCGGAGCCCCCCGCGGTGCGGGAGATCATCGCCGTCGCGTACGGCGACGCCACGGCGCACATCTTCCTCCTCGCGGCCGCTGCGGCCGTCCTCGCCGTCGTCGCCGCCCTCCTCCTAGAACCGGTCAACCTGCGCACCAGCCTCGACCTGCCGGAGAAGACCGGCGAAGCGGCCGCCGCGGCGCCCGACCCCGGCCAGGGGACGCGCTCGCCCGCGTGAGGACGGCCCCTGTCATGGTGTTGCTCCACCCTCCCGGAATCGACGCAGTTGCCGTGCAGTCCGTGCTGACCGACGAGGGCCGGCTCCTGCTGGTGGTCGGGAGCCTGCTCGGTTCACGCCCCGGCCACAGCCAGGAACCATGCGTATGTGGGCGACGGTGGCTTTGCTCAGGGACGAACTATGCGTGGTGATGCGCGACGTCACGAGTCTGGCCTGGATGACAGGACCGATTCTCTTGCCGGAGCGCGGGCGTCATTGAAGGTCTTCGTCTTGACCGCCGTCGAGGTGGGCGCCGTGAGGTCCCGGCACGCTGGCATGGCCAGCGCGGTCACCATCCTCGTCTGCGCGAACGAGCATGTACTGGGCCCGGCGATCGCCAGTGCCGTCGCGCCCGTCGAGGCCGTGGCCCACGGCGGACGCCGTCAAAGCGCAGAGCGGTGTGGTCTCGGTCGCCGACAGCGGCGAACTCTCGAATGAGGCGCGAGCCGGGTCGCCCACTCGTTGCCATACTCACCCTGCTCGGCGAGCCGCGTGGCGGTGGCGTGGGCTGCCTCGGGGCCGACGGTGCTGGTGAGGATCACGACCGCGCCGGGGAGCAGGGCTTCGGCGGCGCCGTCCGTACCGAACAGCGCGCCCTCGACCTGCGTCTGGTCGCGTACGGCGAGTACGACGACCTCGGCGTCCCGGGCGGCCTCGGCCGGGGAGGCGGCGTCCCGGGCGCCGGCGGAGGCGGCCAGCGCGGCTCGCCGGTCGGCGGCGATGTCGTAGACGGATACGGAGGGACGTGGGGGAAGCACCGAGCCCGGCGGGTACGTGCCGTCCTCGATCCGGTCGCGGATCACGGCGGCGATCTGGGTCGACATCCGCTCCTTGCCCTGCGCGGGCTCCGGCGCGAGATCCGTTGCGCTCATTACGCACCACCGGGGCGCCGGGCCGGCAGCACGGTGAACACCGCGTCCTCCACCAGCAGTCCTGCACCTGCATGAGCGTCCAGCAGCGCCCGGGCGTCGGCTTCGAAGGCGGAGTGCCGCTCCCCGAAGAGGTCGGCGCCCGCAGATAGCCGAGAACGTCCTCGGGCGTTCAGGTGCGGGTCCGGGGGAAGTGGTGGTGAGTGACGTTGCTCCATGCGGAGGCGCCGAGGTCCTCCTCGTACGGGCGGCGGGGGTCGGCGTAGTTGCTGTGGGTTCCTGCCCGGCGATCGGGCCCCAGACAGTGCTGGATCAGCTCGCGCAACGCCTGGGGCCACTCCCCTTGGTGCGTCCACAGGCTTCCGTCCCCCATGATCGCCATCGTGGCGTCGGGGGCGGCGACCCGGTCTGCCATCACAAGGACGTCCGGACCGCTCATCCAGTGGTACGACCGGCAGCAGTTCACCAAGTCTGGGGCCCACGCGGACTCTCCGGGCAGCGGGGCCAGCGGAGCGTACGCGTCGGCCGTGGAGTGGACGAGGGTGAGCGTGCAGTGCCCGAGTGCGGGTGTGAGAACGGCTCGCGCCTGGTCGAGCCTGCCCGGCCAGAGGAAGTGGTAGAAGCCGACGACCAGCCCGGCGTCACGGCCGTGTTTGGTCTGGGTCGCGAGTTTCGGGTGGTGTAGGACCGCCCCTTCGTCGCCTTGATGAAGACGAAGGAGAGGCCGCTCGTGGCGTAGGACGAGGACTGGTAGGCGCTGACGGCCATACCGCGGAGCATATGGGGGCTTCCTGAAGCGGGAGTGGGGGACGTTGCCAGTGCTCCAGCGCCCACTTGGCCGTTGGGCTGGGACGCCAGGTCGGGTGTGCTGACGGCTCGTCGACCAACGCCCCTGGCCACACCGGGACCACGAGCGCCGCCGAACTGGCTGTCAGCCGCGACGGCCGTCATGTGTACACCTCCAACCGGGGTGAGGACGCCCTGGTTGTCTTCTCCGTGGACCCCACGACCGCTCTGCCCACCGAGAGCCGGTGCATCCCCTGCGGCGGAGTCACCCCGTGGAGCCTCGCCCTGCACCCCGGTGGACGGTGGCTGTTCGTCGCGAACGAGGCCAGCGCGAGCATGCACCTCTTCGCGGTCGACCGGGTGTCCGGGCGGCTCACGGACACGGCTGCCTCGGTGGCCGTGCCCTGTCCCGACTGCATCGCCTTCCGCACCCGGGCGTAGGAATCGCACGGTCACCCACCTCGTCCGCGCGGCGACGACACCGACGGCATCCCAGTCGCCGGCCGTACTTCTCGATGCGCGGCAGAACCTCCCAGAACCACAGGTGATCACGTGAACCCGACCCGGCACGACGACCCGGCCGCCTCCGGCAAGGGCCCGTCGACGCGGCACGGCCGGGCCTGCGACGGCCTGCGTTCGCTGCTGCTGTCGGGGAGCTTCGCGCCGGGCGCCCGGCTCACCGAGGCGGACCTGACCCAGCGGTTCGGCGTCTCGCCGAGTGAGCGAACCGTCGCCGCGTGAGCGGGCCGGTCCGGCTCCGGATCAGGCTCCGGCTCCGGTTCCTCAGGGTCCGCCGATGACCCGCGTCCTGATCTCCTCGGCGGTCGCCGCCCCGTAGGCGTCCGCGACCCGGGAGGTGAACTCGGCCGGTACCAGCTTGTACTCCTGGGTGCCGACCGTCTCCAGGACCGTCGACGCGAGGGCGCAGCCGAGTTGTGCCGAGCGCTCCGGGGTCAGGCCGCGGCCCAGGCCGGCCAGATACCCGGCCCGTACCGCGTCACCGGCGCCGGTCGGATCGATCACGTGGTCGGTGGGCACGGCGGGGACCGCGACGGCAGGGATGCCGGCGGTCCTGACGGTCAGTCCGGCGGGGCCCCGCGTGGTGATCCAGGAACCGACCCGGTCCAGGACCTGCCGCTCGGTCCAGCCGGTGCGGTCCTGGAGCAGGGCGGCCTCGTACTCGTTGGTGAACAGCAGTTGGGCGCCGTCGACGAGCCGACGGGCCTCGCCGACGTCGACCCGGGCCAACTGCTGCGAGGGGTCCGCGACTCGGGGGATACCCAGCTCGCGGCTCTCGGCGGTGTGCCGGAGCATGGCCGCCGGATCGTCGGGCGCCACCACGACCAGGTCCAGCCCGCCCGTGCGTGTCGTGACCGCCGGGAGGGCGATGTCCGCGGCCTCGGCCATGGCCCCGGCGTAGAAGACGGCGATCTGGTTCTGGTCGGCGTCGGTCGTGCACATGAACCGGGCCGTGTGGCGGGTCCGGCTCACCCGCACCGACCGGGTGTCGACGCCGTGCTCACGCAACCAGGCGTCGTGGTCCGCGAAGTCCGTTCCGGCGGCGCCCACCAGCACCGGGGTGAAGCCGAGCACGGCGAGCCCGAAGGAGATGTTCGCGGCGACTCCGCCCCGTCGCACCTCCAGTTCGTCGACGAGGAAGGAGAGCGAGACCGTGTCCAGCCGGTCGGCGAGCAGGTGATCGGTGAAACGGCCCGGGAAGCTCGTCAGATGGTCGGTGGCGATAGAACCGGCGACAGCGATCCGCATTCCGGTGCCCCTTTCTTGTTTCCGTCGATCTCATGGCAAGGGCTTCTACTGGGCGAATTGAGGGTGAAAAGGGGCCTCCCATTGCGAAGGGCGTTACCGCCTCTTGGCAGGCCCGTGACCTCGTCTCGTGGGGTGGAACGCGGGTTGACGGACCCCCGGGAAAGCGTGTTCTGTAGATTTCGAAAAATTACGGCGATCTCAGAACCCGAGGAGGTTTCCAGGGTCAGGAGAAACGGCATTTCTTCGTCTCCGCTAGCCTTCCGAAACCATGAGGAGAGTGCCGCAATGGTCGTGTCCCAGCCTCTCGAACCGGGTATCCCGATGCTGCGGGTTCTGGGGCGGATGGCAGTCGAAGCCGACGACCGTGAGCTGCCCGTCGGTCCACCGCTGCGCCGGCTCCTGCTCGCCCTGCTCGTCGCCCGGTGCGGCCAGGTCGTGCCCACCGAACTGCTCATCGAGGAGGTGTGGACGGGCAGGCCTCCGAAGAAGCCCCTGGCCACCCTCCAGAGCCATGTCTCCCATCTGCGCGCGGTGTTGGACCCGCCGACCCGCCGGGGCGAGACGTCGGTCCTGCGCCATCAGGCGCCCGGGTATGTGCTCCTGCTCCCGCCGTCGCAGGTCGACGTCCACCACTTCGAGCAACTGGTCCACGCCGGACATCTGTCGCTGAGGGGCGCGGACCCGACTGCCGCGTGCGCGACCCTCACGGACGCGCTGACGCTGTGGCAGGGCGCTCCCTACACGGAGTTCGACAGCATCCCGTCGCTCGCCCAGGAGCTCGCCCGGCTGGAGCAGCTCCGGCTCACCGCGCTGGAGCACCGGGCGGACGCGCGGCTGCGCCTCGGCGACGCGGAGCAGGTGGTGTTCGAGCTGGACAGCGAGGTGCGCGGCCATCCCGAGCGCGAGCGCATGGTGGCCCATCTGATGGCCGCGCTGTTCACGCTGGGGCGGCAGGCCGAGGCGCTCGCGGTGTACGACCGGACGCGCGTGTACCTGGCCGAGGAACTCGGTGTGGAGACCGGCACCGAACTCCAGCGGGTGCGGCTGGCGATCCTCCGCCACGAGGTGGAGCTGCGCGGGGCCGAACCGCCGCGGGTGCCGGACCGCCGCCCCGGCCCCCTGCCGCGGGCGATGGCATCGGACGCGCCTGGGACCGAGTCCGGGACCGAGCGCGAGCCCGGCCCCGAGTCCGCCTTCGTCGGCCGTGGACCGGAACTCGACCGCCTCGAAGCCGAGGCGGTCGGCACCCTCACCGGCAGTGAACACGTGAGCTGTGTGGTCGGCCCCCTGGGCATCGGCAGGACGCATCTGCTCACGGAATTCACCGCGCGCATGGCGAGGGATCACCAGGACGTGGAGGTGGTCAGCGTTCAGGCGCCGCACGGCCAGGGCGTTCCGCCGCACTGGCTGTGGACCCAGGTGCTCAGACGGCTGTCGGTCACCCGCGCCGCCGCCTTCCACGACGCGATGGCCCCCTACGATTCGCTGCTCGCCCCGCTGCTGGCAGGCAAGGGCTGGCGGACCGCCGGGGCCGACCGCACCCGGACGCGGTTCCTGACACAGGACGCCGTGTGCGAGGTCCTGCGCACCCTGGCCGCGCGCCGACCGCTCGTTCTCTGCGTGGACGACCTGCACCGGGCCGACCCGGATTCCCTGGACCTGCTCGACATGCTCGCCGGACAGCGTTGCGGCTGGCGGATCGGCCTGGTCCTCACCGTCTGGGACTGGAAGATCACCGTCGACGGCGGACTGCGCCGGGTGCTGGGCGACATCCTCAGGGGCCCTCGGGCGGGTGTGCTGAGGCTGGCCGAGCTGCCCCGGCACTCCATTGACGCCCTGGTGAGGGCACGGCTCGGCCCGGGCACGGAGGAGGCGCACGTCGAGCGCGTGTACCGGGAGAGCCGGGGGAACCCCTACTTCGCGCACCGCGCGCTGATGTGGTGCGGCGCTCCGTGCGACCGGGAAGGCCGGACCGGGTGCGCGTGCTGTGCCCGGATCGGCGCCGAAGCACTGGAGAACCTGCGTCTTCTGCTTACCCGGATGCCGGAGCGGGAGCGGCGGGTGGTCCATCTGTGCGCCGTGGTCGGCGGCCGGGCGGAGCTCGGTCTGCTGCGCCGCGTCGCCGCCGACGAGCCGGTCGACGCCGTACTGGACCAACTGCTGCGGGCGGGGCTGCTGCGCGAGGACCCACGCCACCCGGGCCGGGTGCACTTCGACTCGGAGCCGGTCCGCAGGGCACTGGTCGAGTCCCTCACGAGCGAGGAGCGGCAGCGGATCACCGCCGGGCTCCGCGGTTCCCGGGACCGGTCCGGGCCGTCGGCCGCGACGGCCGGCGGCCTCGACGAGGCGGGCGGGCTGGTGCGTCACGGCTTGTGACCGCCGTGGGACGCGGCGATCTTCCGCACCATGTCGAGCAGTGAGCGACCGCCCACCTCCTCGCACTCCAGAGAGGGGTCCTGGCCGAGGAGATGGCGGACGCTGTCCGTCCAGCGCACCGGCCGGACGAGCTGATCACCGAGAGCCCTGACGAACTCGCCCGGCAGATGCGGAAGTCCGGTCGCGTTGGCGATCACCGGCGTATGCGGGTCGTGGAAGGTGAACTCCTTCAGATACTTTTCGAACACGACGCGCGCCGGGTCCATGTACCGCGAGTGGAACGGCCCGCCGACCCGCAGCGGGACGAAGCGGACACCGCGCCGCGCGAGCGCCTCGTGCGCGGTCCGAAGGTCCGGGTGCGGCCCCGCGATGACGAGCTGGGCGTCGGTGTTGAAGGCCGCCAGATCGACGGACTCGATCCCGTCCTCCCGGAGGATCTCCAGGAGTTGTCGCTCCGGCACGTTCAGCACGGCCGTCATTCCTCCGTCGGAGGCCGCTGCCATGAGCTCGCCGCGCCTCTTGACCAGCCGTAGACCGGTCTGGAAGTCGAAGACCCCGGCGGCCAGCAGGGCGTTGTACTCGCCGAGACTGTGGCCGAGGTAGTAGTCGGCGCGACGCTCCTCCCGCCGTTGCCTCTCGAACAGGTGCAGGGCGTTGACGACGAACAGCGCCGGCTGGGTGCATTCCGTGCGCGCCAGCATGCCGTCGGGGTCGTCCCGGCAGACCGCGGCGAGGTCGTACCCCAGGAGATCGCAGGCGAACTCCGTGAGCGCGGGGTAGCGGCCGAGGACATCCGCGCCCATGCCCCGGAACTGCGCCCCTTGTCCGGGGAAGAGGACTGCAAACGACATGGAGACTCCTGGTGGGTGGTGGGGGGATCGGTGACGACGGGTCGGTCGACCTCAACGGCTGTCGGCGCCGTCCAGGGCGGTCCGGCCGAGTACGTCGAAGAGCAGGAGCGCGCTGTGCAGCCGCAGGCGGTCCTCCTGGACCGGGCGGCCCAGCAGGCGCTCGGCCTTCCTGATCCGGTAGGCGACGCTGCTCTTGGCGATGTGCAGCCGGTCGGCGACGGCGGACATACTGCGCTCCAGGTCCAGATAGCACTTGACGGTGACCCGCAGTTCGGACAGGTCGTCGGCGGCCAGCGGACCCAGTTCACGGCGCACGAACCCGGTGCTGAGGTCGGGTCGGGAGCGGAGCAGAACGGCCAACTCCAGGTCCGCGTAGTCGTACGGCGGTTTCCGGCCACCGGCGCCACGGCCGGCCGCGCGGATGAGCTCGGCCGTCTCCCCGGCCTGCCGGTGGCTGGTCCGGAAGCCCTCGATCCCCTCACCCGGCAGGCCCGCCGCGATGTGCACCGTGGGGGACGGCGCGGCCGGCCGGTGCGGTCCTTCGCCGTGGTGCAGCTGACGGAGCGACAGGGGGTGGCCACGGGTGCGCGAGCCCCACGCCCACAGCGACGACACTCCGACGGGGACCGTCAGCAGCGCGGAGCAACCGGCGCTGCGCAGCAGTTCCGTGGCGGCGGCGGCCAGGTCCGCGGTGCCACGGGTGCCCCAGTCGTCACGCCAGACGACGAGCGCGAGATGGCTGCGGCTGATGTCGTAGCCGAGCCGCAAGAACGCCTGGGGCGCGTCCACGTCCGCGCCGTCGAGGATGTCGAGGACCAGTTCCTGATGGTGTGCCGCGGTGCTGCCGAACCAGCCCCGCCGCTCGTTCTCGGCCTGCTCGGCCAGCGTCAGAAGGATGTGCTGCACCCTGGCCACCAGCGCCTCGGAGAGCGTACGGGTGACGTCCGCCGCCTCCGACGGTCCGAGCACGTCCTGGCACGATCGGAACAACCCCCGTACCAAGCAGTCCAGTTGGCCTTTCAGGGAGTCGAACGTTCCACTGACGGGGAGGCTGCGGCGGGCGGACTCGCGGACGGACGCGCCGACGATCTCCGGAATGTCGTCGGCGGTGTACCCCGCCAGACAGGTGAGGACGTACAGCGCCAGCGCCTCCGCGCCGCGTGCCCGCAGCTCGTCGGGGATCCGGGACAGGACGGAGGGCCGGGCCGGGGCGGGAGCCGCCGCGGCCATCAGGCCGGCCACCTCCACCGCCCAGCCCACGGCCCCGTCGCCGATCAGCCGCCGGGCCGTGCGGAGCGCGCTCTCCTCGCTCACCGCGGCGAGGAGCGCCGCGGGATCGCGGGGCCGTAACCGCGGGATCCACGACTGGTCCGGCGGCGGGGACGCGAGGCGATCGCGTGGACCGCTCAGCTGATGCGTCCGGTTCATCGGCGCTCCTCCCGGGACCCGGACCCGTCCAGCAGGCCGAGCCCGATCAGGTCGGTGACGTACTTGCGCACGAGGTCGGCGGTCAGGCGTGGGACGCCCTTGCCGTTGCCGATTCCGGTGTCCTGTACGGCGGTTCGGAACCGGTCGGCGGGGAGCGCCGGTCCGAGGCCGCTCTCCTCGGGCCGCTCGAAGGCGTGCAGCAGCGGCAGCAGCGAGTGCCGGCGCCGCCGCGGCGGCAGGGCGCGCAGCGCGGCCGTGAACCGGGTGAGCCAGGCCTCGTGGTCGTCGATCCGCCGGATCGGCCGGCCGGCCTCGGTGAGCCAGTCGACGACCGTGTCCAGCGGGACACCGTCGTCGTACGGGCTCACGACATGGAAGGTCCGGTGGCCCTCGGTGACCCGCGCGCCCAGGGCGGTGATGGCCTCGGCGCCGAAGTCGACCGGCACACCGGCGTGGTGCGCCCCGGTGCCGTCCCGGTGGAACGAGCCCGGCGCGAGGCCGGTGGCGGCCAGGCTGAACAGGAGCCGGGTGAACAGGTCGGGCACGTTGACCTGCCCGGTGTACCTGGTGTGCGCGAGGAGGATGTCGGACCGGAAGACCCCGACCGGCAGGCCGTACCGCTCGTGGGCCTCCCGCAGCAGGACCTCGCCCGCCCACTTGCCGGTCGCGTACCCGTCGGCGTAGCCCTCGCCGACGCGCCGCTTCGGGACGGCGGCACGGATGTCGGTGTCCTCGTCGAGCGCCGGGGCGCCGAGACACACGGCGACGGAGGAGACGTAGCTGACGGGCTTGAGCCGGGTGCTGAGCGCCAACCGGATCAGTTCGGCCGTACCGACGACGTTCGGGCCGAACAACTGGTCATAGGGAAGTACATGGTTGACCAGGGCGCCCGCGTGGACGACGAGGTCCACGGTGTCGGAGAGCCGGTGCCAGGTGTCATCGTCCAAGCCCAGCCGTGGTTCGCCGAGGTCTCCCGGGAGCACTTCGAGGGTGGTGGCGGCCGCTTCCCGGTAGCGGCGCGGCAGTTCGGCGTCGCCGCTGTCGAACGCCGCCTCAAGCCGTCGTGCCGCCGTGGCCGGGTCGGCGCCCCGGACGAGGCAGATCAGCCTGCCGCCCGAGGACGCCAGCCGCTCCAGCCATTCCAGGCACAGGAACCGGCCCAGATAGCCGGTGGCCCCGGTCAGCAGGACGGTCCGTACGACGCCGTCGGGACGGGGCAGTACGCGGGCGGCGGCGAGCGTCTGCGCGTCGAGGAACTTCTCCAGGGTGAGGTCACCGGCATGGACCTCGGTGCTGTGCTCGCCGTGCACCGAGGCGAACGTCGGCCGCCGTGCCCCGGGACGGCGTTCCCTGTCGACGTACCGCGCCAGTCCCGCCAGGTCGACGGCCGGGCCGATGATCACCCCGACCGGGACCTCGACGTCGAAGATCTCCCGCAGCAGCCGGGAGAAGGACAGCGCGGACAGGGAGTCCCCGCCCAGGTCCGTGAAGTGTGCCCCGGCGTCCGGCGGTTCGGTGTCCGGGGAGCCCAGCAGCGCCTGCGCGGCCCGCTGGACCGTCTCCACCACCGGCCGGTGCGGCCCGGCCCGCCGCAGCTCGCGCAACCGCCGGTCCTGCCCCTCGGCGAGTTCGTCGTACCGCCGCTCAAGTGACGCGCCATAGCGCTCCTTCAGCCGGGGGCGCAGCATCTTGTGGCTCTCGGTGTACAGGCCGTTCTCGGGGCTGAAGGGTTCGGTCTCGATCAGGAAGTCACGGGGAATCTCGAAGGAGTTGAGGCCCGCCTCGGCGGCGGTCCGCTGGAGCGACTCGCCGATCGCCGACTTGAGCGCGGCGCCGTCCCCGCCGTACCGGGCCCGCGCGTCCGGGACGGGCACCACCACCGCGAGCAGGTACGCGCGTTCGCTGTTGCCGTACACGTAGATCTGCCGGACGAGGGGACTGCCGGCGAAGACGGTCTCCAGTCGGGAGACGGCCACGAACTCGCCCTGGGAGAGCTTCAGGGTGTCCTTCGTACGGTCGACATGGACGAGCCGGTCCGGGCCGAGCTCGGCGAAGACGTCACCGGTCCGGTAGTAGCCGTCCTCGTCGAAGAGCTCGGCGGTCAGCTCCGGGCGCTTGTAGTAACCGGGGACGAGGGTCTGCGACTTGAGCAGCAGTTCGCCGCGTGGGTACGGCAAGTCGGTGGTGTGGTAGCCGAGTTCGGGGACATCCAGCAGCTTGTAGTCGAGCACGGGCGGACGTTGCACCACCGTGTCCAGCGTGATCCCGCCCGCCTCGGTGGAGCCGACACCGGTGTACAGGTGGATGCCGAGGCAGGACTCGACGAAGGCCGTGAGCTCGGCGGAGAGCGGGGCGGTGCCGACGAACGCCTTGGCGACCCGCCCGCCCAGGACGTTCTCCCGCAGGTCCTTCCTGACGGCCGCCTCGATATCGGCCGCCTCGACTTCGCCCGGTGAGCCTTCGCCGGACCGTCGGGCCAGTTCGCCGCGGTAGCGTTGGAAGAGCATGTCGCAGACGCGCGGAACCATGGTCAGTTCGGTGGGGCGGACCAGCGCGATGTCCTCGAACAGGGTGGACAGGTCGCTCTCGGCGGTGAAGTGGCCGACCCCGCCCCGGACGAGCGAGCCCATCAGCGCGTACCGGCCGGCGAGATGGCTGTGCGGCAGATAGAGGACGCTGACCGGGGGCACGTCCGTCGACCCGTAGCTGAACCCATACCACGCGGTGCCGACCAGCCGCTGGGTGTACATCGCCCCCTTGGGCGCCCCGGTGCTGCCGGAGGTGTAGATGAGCAGGGACAGCGGATCGTCGCCCGGCTCGGCGGTGAACAGGGGCGCGGGCGGCAGTTCCGCGCCGCGCTCCCTCACCTCGCTCAGTGTGTCCACGACCGCCCGGCTGCCGGCGTCGGCCAGCTGCCGTCGGGCGTGGGCGAGGGCGGAACGCTGCCCGGGGTCCTCGGGGCGGTGGTCGAACACGGTCAGCCGCCGGACGGACGTGGCCCCCACGACCAGATCGACGGCCTTCTCCAGGTGCTCGCCACTCACGGCGAGGACACGTGGCTCGGTCTCCGCGACGATTGCCCGCAGCTGGGCCGGGGGCGCGTTGCGCTGGAGGGGCACGGGTACGACGCCCAGGTGGATGCACGCCAGGTCGAGGGTTGCGTGGTCGATGCTCGGGAAACCCAGGGTGCACAGCCGGTCTCCCGCGCCGAGCGGGTAGCGGGAGTCGTGGTACCAGCGTCCGGCGACCGCGCGGACCCGGGCCCACAGTTCGCGGTAGCTGACGGTGTCGAACCGGGGGAGCAGCCGTCCCGTCGCCGGGTCCCTGGCCCGTTCACCGAGGGCGGGCCGGCCCCCGTGGCTCTCCATGACGGCCGCCATGACCTCGGCGAGCGCCCGGCCCGGATCGACGGACGCCAGCGCCTCGGCGAGTCCCCCGCGCTGGTCGGATGCGGACGTGGTGGTGGTCGCGTCCCGTTGTTCGGCCATGATCAGCTCTCCCGTCGGGTTTCGGTCATGTCGGTGAGCGGGGTGTGGTCGGGGTTCACCAACTGACCGGCAGTGCCGCCACTCCGCGCACCAGGCGTTCGGTCCGCCAGGACAACTGATCGGCGGGCACGGCGAGTTGAAGTCCGGGCAGCCGGTCGAGCAGGATTTCGAGTACGACGCGCAGCTCCAGCCGGGCCAGTTGGGCACCGAGGCAGTGGTGCAGGCCGTGTCCGAAGGTGACGTGCGGGATGCGCTGACGGCCGAAGTCGATCTCGTCGTGCCGCTCGTACACCTCGGGGTCGTGGTTGGCCATGCCCAGTTCGGCCACCACCGCGTCCCCGGCGCGGATGAGCTGCCCGCTCAGCTCCACGTCCTCGACGGCGATGCGGGTGAATCCGGCGGTCGCGCTGTTCGGGATGAACCGGAGGAGCTCCTCCACCGCGTCGGGGACGAGCGCGGGGTCGGCGACGAGCTGCCGCCAGAGGGCGGGCCGGGTCAGCAGGGTGTAGACGAAGTTGCCGATCTGGTTGGCGGTCGCCTCCTGCCCGGCGGAGAGCAGGCTGACGCCGAGACCGACGAGTTCCTCTTCACCCAGCGGGTCGGACTCCCCTGACTCCCCGTTCTCGGCGACCAGTTCGCCGAGGAGGTCGTCGGTGGGGGTGACGCGGCGCAGCGCGATCAGAGCGGCGAGGTACTCGTCGAGCCGTGTGCGGGCCCGCGCCGCCTGCTCGGGGTCGGCCAGCATCAGCAGACCGTCCACCCACTCGCCGAACCGTTCGCGGTCGGCGAGGGGGACACCGAGCATCTCGCAGATCACCGTGATCGGCAGCGGCCAGGTCAGGGCGGTCGTCAGATCGGCCGGCGCGCCCGTCGCCACCATGGCGTCGAGCAGTTCGTGCACGATCTCCTCGATGCGCGGACGCAGCGCCTTCAGACGGCGGATGGTGAAGGCGTTCGTCACCCGGCGCCGCAGACGGGTGTGCTCCGGCGGGTCCATGCTCAGCATCGAGGTGCCGGGCAGCCCGACCGCGACCGTGCGCGGCACATGATCGCCCACGGCGGCGGCCCGGCTGAACCGGGGGTCGGCCAGCACCGTCCTGACATCCGCGTACCGGGTGACCAGCCAGCCTTCGCCGCCGAAGGGCAGCCGTACCCGCAGCACGGGCTGTTCGCCGCAGATCTCCACCAGGGTCGGGTCCAGATCGAGCCGGGTGATCGGGCCGAACGGGTAGGACCGTGTCCCGTCCTCGGTCGTCGTCATCGTGTCGATCCCTCTCTTCCGTCGGGGCGGGGCGGTTCCGGGGGCGGTTGAGGTGCCGGGGTCGGACCGGCTCAGGGCCTGTTGTCGTGGTCCGGGCGCTCCAGGCGCAGTTCCGTCGGGGTTCCGTCGCGGTCCCGTCGCCGAGCTGAGGCCGGTCGGGTGGCGGCGAGTGCGGGCGTCTCCCGTGCCCGGGAGCGTGCGGGGAACGTGACGACAGGCCCTGGTCACCAGGTGACCGGCAGTGCTTCCACGCCGCGGATCAGGCGGTCGGGCCGCCAGGGCACCTGGTCGGCCGGGACCGCGAGCCGCAGGCCCGGCATCCGGTCGACCAGGGCTTCGAGCACGGTGCGCAGCACCATCCGGGCCAGCTGCGCGCCGATGCAGAAGTGCGTGCCGTAACCGAAGGTGAGGTGCGGGTTGTTCGGCCGGTGGAAGTCGATGTCGTCAGGGCGGTCGAACACGTCGGGATCCCGGTTGGCCATCGTGTAGTCGATGGCGACGGCCTCGCCGGCGCGGACGGTTCGCCCGCTCAGCTCCACGTCCTCAAGGGCGACCCGGGTGAAGCCCGCGGCGGACGTGCTGCTCGGGATGGCCCGGGACAGCTCCTCGACCGCGTCGGGGACGAGACCCGGATCGGCGACGAGTTCCCGCCACCGGTCGGGATGGGTCAGCAGGGTGTAGACGAAGTTGCCGAGCTGGCTGGCGGTGGCCTCGTAGCCGGCCGACAGCAGACTGTCCGCGACGCTCACCAGCTCCTTGTCGTCGAGCTCGTTCTCCGTGTCGCTCAGCGCGACCAGCTCGCTGAGCAGGTCGTCGGTGGGGGAGGAGCGGCGGAGCGCGATCAACTCGGTGAGATAGTCGTCGAGTTGCCCGCGGGCCCACATGGCCTGGTCCGGATCGGTGAGGATCAGCAGGCTGTTCACCCAGCCGGTGAACCGCTCGCGGTCGGCGACCGGCACCCCGAGCAGTTCGCTCATCATCGTGATCGGCACCTGCCAGGTCAGCGCCTTGGTCAGGTCGGCGGGCGGGCCCGCGTCGATCACGGTGTCGAGCAGACCGTTCACGATCTCCCGGGCACGCGGGCGCAGCGCCTGGACACGCCGGGTGTTGAACGCCTTCGTCGCCGGCCGCCGCAACCGGCTGTGCTGCGGCGGGTCCATGCTCAGCATCGTCGTGGGGGGCAGCGCGAACGCGATGGCGCGGGGCACGTCCTCGCCCGTGGCCGCGGCCCGGCTGAACCGGGGATCGCCCAGCACCGTCCTGACGTCCGCGTGCCGCGCCGCCAGCCATGCCTCGCCGTCACCGCCGAACGGCAGCTTCACCAACGGCACTTGCTGCTCGCGGCAGAGCTCGACCAGTTCAGGGTCCACGTCGAGCCGCTCGGCCGCAGCGCAGACATGTGGCCGTATTCCGTCTCGTGCCTCGGTCATCGTGTCATTCCCTTCCGTGTCGGCAGGCCAGCCTTCGCCCGCGCCTTGGGTGGTCGTCGGCCGTGGGTCACAGGGCCGCGGCCTGTCCGCCGTCGATGGCGAGCGTGGTGCCGGAGACGAACGAGGCGCGCGGGGAGACCAGGAAGCCGACGGCCTCGGCGATGTCCTGCGACCGGCCGATCCGCCCGAGCGGGATGTCGCCGACCCATTCGTCCGAGTCGGAGTCCATCTCCACGGCGACGCCGAGCTGTTCGCTCATTTTCAGAAGCGCCTCGTCCGCGCCCGGCGTCGCGATCCGCCCCGGGGAGACGGCGACGACCCGGATACCCTCGGGCGCCAACTGGACCGCGAGCCCCTTGTTGTAGATGTCGAGCGCGGACTTGGCGGCGGCGTAGTGCAGCAGCAGCGGGTGCGGGGAGATAGTGGCGAAGGACGAGAGGTGCACGATGACCCCGCCGCCACTCGCCCGCATCGACGGCACCAGCGCGGCGTTGAGTCGTACGGCGGACAGGAAGTTGACGTCCACCGAGTACTGCCAGTCCTCCTCCAGGTCCAGCGCGCTGGGGAAGGCGCGGACCCCGCCCGCGTTGTTGACGACGATGTCCACCCCGCCGAGCGTCTCCAGCGCGGTGGCCGCGAACTCCCGCACCCCGTCGGGAGTGCTGAGGTCGGCGCTCACGAACTTGGCCGCGGAGGGGGTGTCCGCGTGCGGGTTGCGGGCCGCGGTGACCACCGTGGCGCCGGCGTCGAGCAGGCGCTGGGCGATGGCGGCGCCGATACCGCGACTGCCACCCGTGACGACGGCCCGCTTTCCTTCCAGCTCCTGGGGAATCTGTGCGGTGAGACGGTTCTCGGTCATTCTCGGACTCCGTTTCCTGGGGATCTACGGGACGAGTGTTTTGGGCGCGACGGAATTCCGGGCGCTTTTCGGGCGGCTGAAGCGCCGGACCATGGGACGTTCGACCAGGTGGTAGAGGGCCGCCGCGAGGGCGATGCTGATCACGATGCTGAGGAAAATGTTCAGCAGCCTCGTTGGTACGGAACCGGTCACCACGCCCGTGGCGTGGATGAGATCGGCCGGTCCGTAATAGATGACGAGGTAGTGCACCATGTAGAGCGCGAAAGATATCTCGCCCAGCCAGACCATGATCCGGCTGTTGAAAGGTGTGCGCAGGGCGCGTGTGTCGGCGGTGGCGGCTGCCGCGATCAACAGGGCGATGGCGATCGCGGTCAGCCCGGAGCGCAGATGGAACACATTGGGCAGCAGGGACTGGATCTCCACACTGGCGATCGTCAGGAGGGACGCCGGCAGCAGGCCGAAGCGGATCCATTTCCCGGTGATCACGACGCGTGCCATGAGGATGCCGAGCACGAATTCGAGCATCCGGACCGGCGGGAAGAGATACGCGAACCAGCTCTGCCACTCCGAGGACTGCGGGTCCCACCCCGTGACCGGGTGCGACGGCAGCAGTTGGGCGATGAACGGGACAGCGGTGCCGGCCGCGACGAAGGCCGCCACCCACCACCACAGCCGTTCCGGGCGGATGCGCGCGATACAGCGGATCAGCCAGGGGAAGCAGAGGTAGAAGAACAGCTCGCAGCCGAGGCTCCAGCTCACCGAGTTGGTTCCGTTGAACCCGCCGTGGTAATCGAGATACGGAATCCAGGGCTCGATCAGCAGCAGTCCCGGAATGGTGTTGATCGCCACGATCGGCACACTGGCGGCCACCATGAGAACCCTGGAGGCCGCGAAGGTCACCAACTGGTTCGGGTAGAGCTTCACCAGGCGTCGGCGCCAGAACAGCTTCGGGGTGTCGTTCGGATCGGCCACCCAGGTGAGAATGAAACCGCTGAGCACGAAGAAGAACGTCACTCCGACCGGTCCGAGCGTCGTGATCACCCGAAACGGCGGGTCGGGATGGAATTTCCCCACGATCTGACTGTCCAGGTGGGAGATCATCACGGCGAAGGCCGCAACGAACCGCATCCCGGTCAGTGAGGGCAGACGGCTTGCGCGGGCAGGCGGTTCCAGTGTCGCCATTCGCGTTTCCCTTCCATTCTTGTGATCCTCGTGTGAGCCGTGATCTGGTGCGGTCCGGGCCCGGTCGTCACCAGTGGAGAGCGTGACCTGCAACTCGACGCGGCCCAGTTGCGCGCCGACGCACTGGTGCGGGCCGAAGCCGAACGTTGCCCGACGGGATCGCGGCGACCAGCCGTTCCCCCGCCTTCACCGCGGTGCCGCCCACGGTGACGTCCTCGGTGGCGTACCGGGCTGCCCCGAACTGGATCACCGACAGATGGCGCAGCAGCTCCTCCACCGCGGTGCCGGCGGTGTCCGGTGCGGCCCGCAACGCGGCCGGCTGGTCGGGGTGCTCCAGGAGCACCGGCATGCCCAGCGCGATCATGTGGGCGGTCGTCTCATGGCCGGTGACCAGCAGCATCACGCCGACGTCGACCAGTTCCACGGTCAGCGGCCGGTCGGTCCCGGCGCCGTGTGCGATCAGCCGGCTCAGCAGGTCGTCGCGTGATTCGGCGAGCCGCTGCCCGACCACCTCGCAGAGAACAGCCCTGCATCCGCGCCAGTGCCCCGTCACCGGTGGCCGCGTCCGTCTCGAAGCTGCTCAGCGCCTCGCTGTCCCGCTGGACCGCCTTGAGGTGGTCGCGGGGTACGCCCAGTACCTCGCAGGTCACCAACGACGGGATCGGTGGCGCGAGATCCCGTACCAGGTCGGCGCTCGACCGGGTGAGCATCGCGTCCATGTGTTCGTCGGTGATGTCCTGGACGCGGGGCCGCAGCGCATCCCTCCGCCGTCCGGTGAACTCACCGACGAGCAGCCGCCGCAGCCGTGCGTGCCCCGCGCCGTCCAACGAGAACATCCAGCCCGGCACCGGGTCCCGCGGGTCGTAGCAGGGGAGCGCAGGCGCGTTGCCGGCGCCGCGGGAGCTCAGCCGTGGATCGGTGAGCACCTCCCGGACGTCCTCGTACCGGCTGACCAGCCACGCGTCCATCCCGGCCGGGCAGCGCACCGGCGAGAGGGGAGCGTAGGCGCGCGGTCGGGGGTAGGTCTCGTCCTGGTCGAAGGGGCAGGAGTCCGGCCGGGTGGCGGCAAGGCCCGGTGCCGCCGGCGCGGATCGGTCCGCCGGGAGCTCCGCTTCGTCGTGCTCCATGGTCAATTCCTGTTTCCTCGGCGCGTGTTCACGGTCAGGTCGGTCGGTCATCGTCAGGACAGGGTCTGGAGGACGGACGGGTCGTAGGGGACGGCCCTTGCCAGCTCGCCGCGCAGGGCCAGGGCCGCCCAGTCCGGGTTGGCCAGCAGCGGTCGGCCCACGGCGACGAGGTCGAACTCGTCGCGCTCCAGGCGGGCCACCAGCTCGTCGATGCCGGTCACCGCGGAGGGCCCGGTGAAGCCGGAGCTGAAGTCGCCCTCTCCGTACTGCTGTTGCAGGCCGACCGAGCCGACCGTCACGGCGGGCCGGCCGGTGAGCCTGCGGGCCCAGCCGGCCAGGTTGAGGGGGCTGCCCTCGAACTCGGGCTGCCAGTAACGGCGCGTGGAGCCGTGGAACACGTCGACTCCGGCGTCGGCCAGCGGCGTCAGCAACTGTGCGAGCTCGTCCGGGCTTTGGGCGGTGCGGGCCCCGTAGCGGCCCAGCTTCCACTGGGACAGCCGGAAGAAGACCGGGAACCCCGGGCTCACCGCGGCCCGGACCGCCCGCACCACCTCGGCCGCGAAGCGGGCGCGGGAGGCCGGGTCGCCGCCGTAGCGGTCGGTACGCCGATTGGTGACATCCCACAGGAAGTTGTCGATCAGATAGCCGTGCGCGCCGTGCACCTCGACGCCGTCGAAGCCGAGCCGCTCGGCGGTCGCGGCGGCCTTCGCGAAGGCGGCCACCGCATCATCGATGTCCCGCTGGGTCATCGCCCTGCCCAGCGGTCCGCCGTCCAGTCCGATCCCGGACGGGACGTCGGCGGGCGGGTCGGTCGCCGTGCGGGCGGCCCCGGTGTGCCACAGCTGTGGAATGATCCTGCCGCCGGCCCCGTGCACCCGGCGCACCACGTGGGCCCAGCCGGCGAGGGCCGAACCGCCGTGGAAACAGGGCACGTTGTCGTACGCCCCCGCGGCCGGGCGGTCGACGTAGGTGCCCTCGGTGATGATCAGTCCGACCTGGTGGGCCGCGCGGCGGGCGTAGTACTCCGCGACGTCCGGTCCCGGCACACCGCCGGGGGAGGCCGTTCTGGTCATCGGGGCCATCACGATCCGGTTGGGGAGCGTGAGGTCGCCCACGGTGAACGGTTGGTTCAGGCCGGCCATGGTCTCTCCTCTCCTTGGAGGTCAGGCGCGTGGGAAGCCAGGCGTGTTGGAGATCAGGCCTGCCACTCGGCGGTGCGTTCCGGGGATGCCTGCGCAAGTGCCCGCGCGACGCTGTCGGCGTCACCCCGGAGTCCGTAGACGGGCGTCCCCGGCTGCTGGCGCCAGGAGTCGTCCAGCCCGCCCGCGTCCACGCTGTCGAAGCCGAGTGCGTCGATGAGGTCGCGCACGGTCCGCTTGGCCGCCACGGCGTCACCGGCGACCGGCACCGCCTGACGGCCGGGACTTCCCTGAGGGCGGCCCCGGTCCAGGAGGTCCTGGGCGTACGTCCCGTTGAACGCCTTGGTCACGACATGACCGAGTTGCCGCTCCGTCCAACGGCTCTCGGGCAGCCCGTCCTCGACGTCGGCGATCCTGCCGTCGCGGCCCGGGTAGTAGTTGCCGGTGTCGACGACCGCGACGCCCGGCGCCGCGCCGTGGAGGAGCCCGGCGGGCAGGGCGGGCACCGCCTTCAGGGGTACGGCCACCACGACGATCCGTGCGCCCCGTGCCACCTCGGACACGGTGGCCGGGGTGGCGCCGGTCTCCTCGGCGAGCGTCGTAAGGGTGTGCGGCCCGCGCGAGTTGGCCACCGACACGTGGTGTCCCAGCGCGGTGAGCCGCCGGGTCAGATTGCCGCCGATGTGGCCCGCTCCGATGATGCCGATCTTCATGTGTCCGACCCTTCCGGTGTGCGTGGTCAGGCCGTCGGCATGGGGTAGTGGTATTCCTGGATACGGTCGATGAGGCCGCCCTCGAACCGGAAATACACCAGGGCGTGCACCTCCTGGTGGGACCCGTCGGGCAGAGCCAGGTGCAGCACGTGCTGCTGGAGGACCTCGTTCTCGTTCTCGAATTGGCGCTCGACGTCGTACCGCAGCGATGTCACGCCGGCGGCGAATTCCGCGACCTGCTCCAGTCGCTCGTCGATCGGCTGTTCCACCGTGCTGTCGTTCTGCCACACCACGGCCTTGTCGGTGCACATGGTTCGGGCGCCGGGGAAGTCGTAGTTCTCCAGAATCCGCAGAAACGCGTTCACTTTCTCGATCAGGCTCTGTGACACGCTGAATCCTCACTCCTCGAAGGTGTCCGCGGTTCGGTGATGGACATGGTGCACGGCTCCCCTTGCCGCCTTCTTTCGCTCCGCTTGTCGGCGGTCTTGCGGACCGCCTGCTGCGACTGCCGGACCGGAGCGAATCGCGGAATTCGCTCCGGGGGACGTTTCGTCGGCCCTGGTCACCCGGCTCTACTGGAGCACCGACGGCTCGCGGAAATCCGCGCGAACCGACATGTCTCCTCGTGCTGCCAGGGAATGAGAAATGACCAGAACGGAAAAGATCATCCGGTTTATCGAAGAACGTTTCCTGATCGAGTTCGGCGCCGAGGTGACGCCACGGAGCGATCTCTTCAAGGACGGCGTCATCGATTCTTTCGGGTATATCCAGCTCATGTCGTTCCTGGAGCGGGAGTTCTCGCTGGACATCAGGAGCGAGGAGTTCCTGCTGGACATACCGGCCACGCTGGAGGCGATCGACAGGTTCGTCGCAGAAAGGACCGAGAGGACGGACGGGGGCGCCACATGTGCGGGATAGCCGGCTTCCTCTCCGCGGCGCCGAACCCCGCCACCGACCCCGATGTCATCACCGAGATGCTGTCCCGGATCCGCCACCGGGGACCGGACGAGGCCGGGTACTACCTCGACGACGGCATAGCGATGGGCACCGTGCGGCTGGCCGTCGTCGACCTCGCGACCGGCGCGCAGCCCATGTCGGACGCCACCCGGCGGTACTGGATCTGCTTCAACGGCGAGCTCTACAACCACATCGAGCTGCGCGAGGAACTCGGCGGACTGGGACGGCAGTTCCGTACCCGCTCGGACACCGAGGTTGTCCTCCAGGCCTGGATCCAGTGGGGCCAGGACTGTCTGAGCCGCTTCAACGGAGCCTTCGCCTTCGCGGTCCGGGACGCCGTCGCGGACGAACTCTTCCTCGCCCGCGACCGATACGGCAAACGCCCGCTGTTCTACGCCGACCGCGCCGACGGATTCCTCTTCGCCTCGGAGATGAAGGCGTTCCACGCCTACCCGGGCTTCCGGTTCGAGCTCGACCCGCACGAGCTGAAGTCCATCTACGGGATCTGGACCCCGCTGCCGGACCGGTCTCCGTTCAGAGGTGTACGGCAGCTCCCGCCCGGCAGCCTCCTCACCGTCCGGGAGGGCCGCACCGCCCTGCACACCTACGAGGAACTCGCCGTGGACGCACCGCCGTTCACCGGTACGCCGGCCGAGGCCGCGGCGCTGGTGCGGGACACGCTGCGTACCAGCGTCGAGTTGCGGCTGCGCAGCGACGTCGAGGTCGGGGTCTATCTGAGTGGCGGCCTCGACTCGTCCATCGTGGCCAGGCTCGCGACCGACCTCTCGACGCACCAAGTACGCACCTTCTCCGTGGAGTTCGAGGACCGTACGCTCGACGAGTCGAGCAGCCAGCGGGCAGTCGCGCGCCACGTCGGCACCCGCCACTCCGCCATCGCCATCTCCACGGTGGACGTCGTGGAGAACTTCCCGGCGGCCGTCCACCATGCCGAAGTCCCTGTGTTTCGCACCGCGTTGGTCCCGATGTACCTGCTGTCACGCCACGTGCGTGACGCCGGGATCAAGACGATCCTGAGCGGCGAGGGCGCCGACGAGGCATTCCTCGGCTACTCGCTCTTCCGCGAGACGATGCTGCGCGCCTCCTGGCACCGGCTGTCCGACGAGGAACGGCGGCGCGGGGTCGCCGTCCTGCACCCGGAACTCGCCCACTTCGGGCCCGAGCACAGGCACCATGTCACCGGACTGCTCGGCCGGTTCGCCGAGGAACGCCTTGAGGGCCTGTTCTCCCACGAACTGCGCTACCAGAACGGCCGGTTCGTGCAGCGCCTGCTCAAGGACCGCGCCGAGCCGTTCGCCGACTTGCTCGCGCTGGTCCGGGACACACCCGGCTACGCCACCCTCTCGCCGACGCAGAAGGCGCAGTGGCTTGAGTTCAAGACCCTGCTCGCCGGCTATCTGCTGTCCAGCCAGGGTGAGCGCATGGGGCTCGCCCACGGGGTCGAGAACCGGTGCCCGTTCCTCGACCCGGGCGTGGTGCGGGCCGCCGCCCTGGTCAATCTGCGCTTCGACGACGGGTGGCAGGAGAAGGCCGTACTCAAGGAGGCGTTCCGGGACGTGCTTCCCCAGGAGCCTCTCACCCGGCGCAAGCAGCCCTACCGGGCGCCGGGCAGTGCCGCCTTCCAGGAGCGCCGGCCCGACTATCTGGAGCTGGTGCTCTCCGAAAGGGAGTTGGCGAAGATCGACGGCATCGAGCCGGTCTTCGCGAAACGGCTGGTCGACAAGGTCATGACCACCGAGGCAGCCGGGATCAGCACGAAGGAGGACCACGCCTTCGTCCATCTGCTCTCGACCGCCGTGCTCAACCAACAGTTCGTGCTGACCAGGGGGGACGACATGCGGACCTCGCAGGCCGCCGGTATGAACCTGACGACAGTGATCGACAGGCGGCAGAACGGGCTTCTCGCCGGGGGGCGGCGATGAAGCCGGCGGAGCAGCGCCCAGCCGCGCCGGACGATGCCGAGGGTCCCGAGGAGGGTTCCGACGCCGTCGCGATCATCGGGCTCGGGCTGCGTCTGCCCGGCTCCGACACCCTGGGGGAGTTCTCCCGGCATCTCGTCGAGGGACGCTCCCTGATCTCCGAGGTGGCCCCCGAACGATGGGCGAAGGAACGCTGGTTCGGCAGCCCGCGCCGCGGTGCCGAGAAGACGATCAGCGTGTGGGGCGGCTTCGTCGAACAGGCTGACTGCTTCGACGCCGCCTTCTTCAGCATCTCGCCGCGCGAGGCGGAGAGCATGGACCCGCAGCAGCGCTTCGCCCTGGAGCTCGCCTGGCACGCCATCGAGGACGCGGGCCTGCGCGCGAGCGAGCTGGCGGGGACCAGGACCGGCGTCTTCATGGGCGTCTGCCACGCGGACTACGCGGAGTTGATGGAGCGGGACGGGGCGAAGACCGACGCCTACTTCCCGACCGGCACCGCGTACTCGATCATCTCCAACCGGGTCTCGTACTACTTCGACCTCCAGGGCCCCAGCATCACCAACGACACCGCGTGCTCCAGCTCGCTGGTCTCCATCTACGAGGCGGTCACCGCCCTGCGCAACGGCGACTGCGCCCTCGCCCTCGCCGGCGGGGTGAACCTCTGCTGGTCGCCCAAGCACTTCGTGGCCTTCAGCCAGGCGAGCATGCTGTCGCCCACCGGCCGCTGCCGGGCCTTCGACAAGGACGCCGACGGATACGTCCGCGGTGAGGGCGGTGCCGTACTGCTGCTGAAACCGCTGGCGCGGGCCGTCGCCGACGGCGATCCCGTGCACGCGGTGATCAGGGGAGCCGCCACCAACCACGGCGGCCGGACCGGTTCGCTCACCGTCACCAACCCCGTCGCGCAGGCGAACCTCGTCGAGGGGCTCTACACCCGCGCCGGTATCCGCCCCGAGACCGTGTCCTACATCGAGGCGCACGGACCCGGCACCCCCGTCGGGGACCCCATCGAGGTGATCGCGCTCAAGCGCGCCTTCCGCGACCTCCATCGGGCACAGGGCACCGAACCCGAGCCGGGGACCATCGGTATCGGCTCGGTCAAGACCAACATCGGGCACCTCGAAGGCGCGGCGGGCGTCGCCGGTATCGCCAAGGTCATCGCCGCCCTCGCGGGCGAGGTGCTGCCCGCGACCGTCGGCTTCGTCGAGCGCAACAAGCTCATCGACCTGGACGACAGCCCCTTCCGTATCGTGCGCGATACCGAGCCCTGGGCCGAGCCCGCCCCGGGTCCCGACGGCACGCCCGCTCCGCGCCGCGCCGGGGTCAGCTCCTTCGGCTTCGGCGGGACCAACGCCCATGTCGTCCTGGAGGAGTACCGCCACGACGAGCTGCCGGACGCCGGTGCCGAGCGGTCCGAGGGCCCGTACGTCGTGCCGCTCTCCGCCCGCACCCCCGAGCGGCTGCGGGAGGCGGCGCGGCGGCTGCACGCGTTCCTGGACCCGTCCGACGAGCCGCCCACCGGCACCACGGACATCACCCGCACCACCCCGCGCGACCTTGCGTACACCCTCCAGACCGGCCGCGAACCGATGGTCGCCCGGGTCGCCTTCGTGGTGCCGGACCTACGGCGACTCCTGTCGCTCCTCGCCGAGTTCGCGGACGGGACGCTCCCCGACGCGACCGCGCACAGCCGCGCCGGGGGACCCGGCGCCGACGGTGCCGCGCTGGTCGCCGCACGGCGTTGGGCCGAGGGCGGTGACGTCGACTGGTCCGGGCTTCCGGAGCACGCGGGGGCGCGTCGCATACGGCTGCCCGCGTACCCCTTCGCCAGGGACCGCCACTGGTTCCGCACCCGGCCGGCCCACGAGCGGGGCACCCCGCATCCGCTCGTCCCCCGCAACACCTCCAGCCTCGAAGAACACCGCCACACCTGGGTGTTCAACGGCGACGAGCCGTTCCTCGACGCCCACCGGGTGCACGGCGCCCGGGTCCTGCCCGCCGCCGCCCAGCTGGAGATGGCCCGCACGGCGGTGTCGTACGCCACCCGTCGCGGCGACGCGGCCGGTACGACCGTACGGCTGACCGACACGGCATGGCTGCGCCCGTTGGTGGTGGACGGACAGCCCGTCGACGCGCATGTGATGATCACCGCTCGGGACGACGGCACCCTCGGGTACGAGATCCGCACGGCCGGGGACGGGACAGCCGTCGTCCACAGCCGGGGCACCGCCTCCGTGGGCGAGCCGGCCGAACCCGAGCGGCTCGACCTCGACACGCTGCGCGCGTCCTGCGCCGCCCCACAGAACCCGGCCGAGGCGTACGCGGCCCTGCGCGAAGCGGGCCTGGAGTACGGTCCAGCGATGCGGGGTCTCACCGAACTCCGCTTCGGGACAGGGGAGTTGCTCGCGCGTCTGGAGCGGTCCGCGGCGGATGTCGCAGACGCCGCCGTGGCGCTGCCCCCGAGTCTGCTGGACGCCGCGCTCCAGGCATCGGTCCTGCTGGGCTCCGCGTCGGCCCCCGAGGAGAGCCGGAACCTGGCGCTGCCCTTCGCCCTCGACCGGCTCGATGTCCACGGCCCGTGCCCGGACGCGATGTGGGCCCGGGTCCGGCACCGGGGTGGCGGCGGGGGCCTCACCACCTTCGACATCGACCTGTGCGACGACACCGGCACGGTCCACGTCCGACTGCGGGGCCTGACCCAGCGAACCGTCGCCGAGACGCGGGACTCCGACGGGCCGGGTGCGGTGGCGACTTCGGGTTCGGCGGGGGCGCCGTCCGGTGCCGTGGCCGACCGGGTCGGGGCTCGGGGTCTTCCGGCCGGGCGGTCGGATGAGTTCGCGTCCGAGGTCGCGGATGCGACGGGCAAGTCGGGTGTCGTGGCGGCCAGTTCGCACTGGGTGGCGGCGCCGCTCGGGGCCGGGGCCCCGGCCGGACCGGTCGTGGTGCACGGGTTCCTCGGTGGGCGGCCGGACGTGTTCGCCGCCGAGCTCTCGGAGGTGACGGGGTTTCCGTTCGCCGTGCTGCCCGGCGTCACCCCCGACGCGGTCGCGGACGGCGTCGGCGCGGTGCTGGGCCTCGTCCTCGACCATGTGCGCGAGCTGCTCCGGTCGAAGCCGAAGGGCGCGCACCGCTTCCTCGTGTTCGTCGACGACCGGGTCCCGCGCCGCTTCCACGCACCGCTCGTCGGCGTCTTCAGGACCCTGAACCTGGAGAACCCGTCCGTCTCAGGGCGGGTGGTGCGCGTCGCCGGATTCGGCACCGCCCGCTCCGACCGGATCGCCGACCTCGTCCGCCTGGAGGCCGCCGAGCCGACCGCGTCCGACGCCGAGATCCGCCACACCGCCGACGGCACCCGCCACGCCTGGCGCCCCGTCGGCCTCGAACTCGGAGCCGGGCCAGGGGTCCCGCCGCTCAAGCCGGGCGGCGTCTACTGGCTGACCGGCGGTCTCGGCGGCCTCGGCTGCGGCGTCGCCCGGTACTTCGCGCGGCACGCCGACGTCACCGTCGTCCTCAGCGGCCGTACCGAGGCCGGGGCCGGCACCGACGAGGCCCTTCGGGAACTGCGCGCGACCGGCGTCGACGCGCACTACCTCACCGCCGACGTCGGCAGCGCGCGGGACGTGGAGCGCGCCGTACGGGACATCGTGCGCGAGCACGGATCGCTGGACGGGATCGTCCACGCGGCCGGGACGCTGCGGGACGGGTACCTCCTCACCAAGGACCCACGGGACGTGGCGGAGGTACTGCGGCCGAAGGTGAGCGGCGTCCTCCATCTCGACGCGGCCACCCGCACCCTCCCGCTCGACTTCCTCGTGCTCTTCTCGTCCGTCGCCGGGGTGTACGGCAACCCCGGCCAGGGCGACTACGCGGCGGCGAACGCCTTCCTGGACGCCTTCGCCCTCGAACGGCAGGCACTCGTCGACGCCGGAGAGCGCAACGGCC
This sequence comes from Streptomyces sp. NPDC047072, assembly GCF_040643855.1. Classification (NCBI taxonomy): domain Bacteria; kingdom Bacillati; phylum Actinomycetota; class Actinomycetes; order Kitasatosporales; family Streptomycetaceae; genus Streptomyces; species Streptomyces sp. NPDC047072. The sequence continues at coordinate 27,532 of NZ_JBEYVC010000034.1, forward strand.
GTACCGTCGCGATCAGTTGGCCGCTGTGGGCGGACGGCGGGATGACCGTCGACGACGTGACCCGCGCGTCGATGCGCCGCCAGCGCGGCTGGGAACCGCTGCCGACGGAGGCCGGTCTGAGGGTCCTGGGCGTCGCCCTGCGCGACACCCCGGAGCACCTCGTCGTCGCTTACGGCGCGGAGGCCACCCTCGCACCACGGCGACGCGACGAACCCGCGCCCCACCCCGCCGAGCCCACGGCACGGACCACGGCCGGACTCACCGACGACGACCTCGTGGCCCGTACGACGGAGCTGCTGCGGGCCGTGCTGGGCGAGGTGCTGCACCAGGACCCGGCGACGCTGCGGGCCGACGTCGGTCTCATCGAGTACGGGATCGACTCGATCGGCGTGCTGGAGGCCACCGAGCGCCTCGGCGAGGTCTTCGGCCCGCTGCCCAAGACGCTCTTCTTCGAGTACGTCGACATCCAGGGCGTCGTCGGCCACCTCGTCGAGGAACACCGTACGACTCTCGAATCCCGCTTCGGCGCCGATGACCGGCCGGTGGCGGAGCCGACCGTCGTACGGGACGCCGTCACCCCGGCTGCTCCCACGATCCCCGCCGCCCCCGACGACCGCCACGACATCGCGATCGTCGGCATCTCGGGACGCTACCCCGGCGCCGACACCCTCGACGAGCTGTGGACCGTCCTCGAAGAAGGGCGCCACCTCTTCCGGGAGGTGCCGCGCGACCGGTGGGACCACGACGCGATCCACAGCCCGGACCGTGGTGTCCCCGGCAAGAGCGCCATCAGGACCGGCACGTTCCTCCGGGAGATCGACACCTTCGACCCCCGCTACTTCCGCATCTCCCAGCGGGACGCGGAACGCATGTCGCCCGAGGTCCGCCTCTTCCTCCAGGTCGGGGTCGAGGCGCTGGAGGACGCGGGCTACTCCCGCGAGACGATCCAGCGCCACTACGACGGCGACGTGGGCGTGCTCGTCGGCACCATGAGCAACCACTACGGCCTCTACGGCTTCCAGAACAGCCTCACCCGCGGCGCCCCGGCCACCGGCAGCTACACGGCGACCATCCCCAACACCCTGTCGTACTTCTACGGGTTCACCGGGCCGTCGATCTTCCTGGACACCATGTGCTCGGGCTCGTCGACCTGCGTCCACCAGGCCGTGCGGATGCTCCGCGCGGGGGAGTGCAAGATGGTCGTCGCCGGCGGCGTCAACCTCCTGCTGCACCCCTACAACCTCATCACCTCCTCGCACGAGCACTTCACCACCGCCACCTCCGACGTCATCCGGAGCTTCGGGCTCGGCGCGGACGGCACGATCCTCGGCGAGGGCGTCGGCGCCGTCGTGCTCAAGCCGCTCGTCGACGCCGAGCGCGACGGCGACCACGTCTACGCCGTCATCAAGGGCACCGCGCTCTCCAACGCCGGGGTGCGCAACGGGTTCACCGTCCCGAACCCGCGTATGCAGGCCCGCGCCATCGAGAAGGCCATCGACGACTCCGGTGTCGACCCGCGCACCATCACCTATGTGGAGGGCCACGGCTCCGGCACCTCGCTCGGCGACCCGATCGAGGTCAGCGCGCTCACCACGGCGTTCGGCAAGTACACGCCGGACAGACAGTTCTGCGCGCTGGGCTCGGTCAAGTCGAACATGGGGCACCTGCTGCACGCGGCCGGAATGATCGGCTTCGCGAAGGTGCTCCTCCAGCTCCGGAACCGCACCCTCGTCCCGTCCCTGCACAGCGGCGAACTCAACCCGGACATCGCCTTCGAGGACACGCCCTTCAGGGTGCAGCGCGAACTCGCCGAGTGGAAACCGGCGATCACGGAGGAGAACGGGACCACGACCGTCCATCCCCGGCGCGCGGGCATCACTTCCATCGGCGCGGGCGGCATGAACTCGCACATCATCGTCGAGGAGTACATCCCCGAGCCGGGCCCTGTCGCCGACGGTCCGCGAGGGCCCGAGCTGTTCGTCTTCTCCGCGATGACCGACACCGCGCTTCAGACCTCGCTCGCCCGGTTCCGCGACTACCTGGCGACGGCGGAGGAGGCCGAACTGCCGTCCATCGCCCACACGTTGCGGGTCGGAAAGAACCAACTACCGCGCCGCTGGGCCTTCTTCGCCGAGGACCGCACCGGCGCCGTCGAGGCCGTGGACCGCTTCCTCGCCGGGGACCGCGACCAGACCGCCGCGCTGACCGACACGGACACCGACACTGACAATGCCCCGGCCTTGATGGCCGTACGCGAACTGGCCCTCGACTGGACCGAAGGCGGCAGCGTCGACTGGACGCCCCTCGCGGGCGCGCACCCGCCCCGGCGGATCTCCCTGCCGGCCTACCCGTTCGAGCGGGTGCGCTGCTGGGTGGAGCCCGAGCCTGGCGCCCCGGACGTCACCGCGCCGCTGGCACTGCGGGAGAAACCGCACCCGTTCCTCGGGGCCAACCACTCCGACGTCGACGGGCTGCGCTACGGCCTGGACGTCCACCTCGACGACCTCGCCGACTACGGCTGCGCGCAGGACAAGGTGCGCGGGATCGTCCCGACCTTCGCCGTCGACCTGGCGCTCGCCGTCGGAAGGGTCACCGGCTTCACCGAAACCCCGCGCGTCAGCGGCCTGCGGCTGTCCGGCCCGGTCCCCTGGACGGACACGGCACGCCTGGTCACCACCCTCACCCCGGTGGACCGCGACACGGCCCGCGCCGCCGTGTTCCGCGAGGACGGGGCCGGGGTGCGCACCCCCGTCGCCGAGTTCGACGTACACCCGGACGACGGGCGGCCCGCGCCCGACGCCGTGCCGGTCGGCAGCGACGGCACGGAAGGGCTCCGCCGCCGCGCCACACACATCCTGGACCGGGAGGAGGTCCTCGCCGAGCTCGCCGAGGGAGGCATCACCCCCGAACCTGCGCGGTGCGGTTTGCGGGGCGCGCACTGGCTGCCGGGCGGCGAACTGGTCCTCACAGTCGCCGTCCCGGAACTGCGCCACGACCACACGACGCGGAACGTACGGATCGCCCCGCACGTCCTCGCCGCCATCGCCCACGGCGTCCACCTCGCCGCCAAACACACCGACCAGCCCGACTGGCCCCGTCGCGTCCCCCACCTGATCGACGACATTCGCCTCTACGACGAGACGCGCGCCGCCGACCACGTGGCGTACGTGGTCCTCGACCCGCCGCCCCGGACCGGCACCCCCACGTGCCGCGTCCGACTGGCGGACCGGGATGGGCGGGTCCTGGCCGAACTCACCGGCGTGCGGTGGGGCGACGGCGACGCGGTCCCGCGACACACGGACACGGAACGGAGGGGAGCCCCTGTGCAGGCCCCCGAGACACGGCGGCCGAACGACGACGACGCCCTCGTCAGCGTCGCGGTCGACGAACTGCGCCAACTGGCCGCGGGCATCCTCAAGTTCGACGCCGACGACCTCGACGCCCACACCGGGTTCGACGCCTTCGGCTTCGACTCCATCTCTCTCGTCACCTTCGCCAAACTCATCAAGGAGTCGCTCGGCATCGACCTGACCCCCGCGGTCTTCTTCGACGTCAACACCCTTGACGCGCTGGGCCGGTATCTCGTGGCCGAGTCCGGGGACCGGATACGTGCGGCGAGGGCGCCGTCGGCCCTTCCGCCGGCGCCGGTCCAGGTTCAGGTCCAGGTCCTGGGCGGCCGGGCCGCGTCCGGTGAGGGACGACCGGAACCCATTGCCGTCATCGGCGCCGCCGGCCGCTTCCCGCAGGCCCCCGACCTCGACACCTACTGGTCCCACCTCGCCCAAGGCAGGGACTGCGTCACGGAGTTCCCCGTCCACCGCTACGACGACACCTACGCGCGCGTCGTCGAGCGGGCGGAGTTCCCGCACCACGCAGGCGTCGTCGACGACGTCGACGCCTTTGACGCGGGCTTCTTCCGGATCTACCCGCGCGAGGCCGAGCTGATGGACCCCCAGCACCGCCTCGCCCTGGAGACGGTCTGGAACGCCGTCGAGGACAGCGGATACCGGCCGGGCGACCTGCCGCGCAACACCGGCCTCTACTTCGGCGTCTCCGGCACCGACTACGCGACCCTGCTCACCACCCACGGCGTCGAACCGGACGCGTTCACCTCCACGGGCAACGCCCACTCCATGCTCGTCAACCGGATCTCGTACATCCTCGACATCCGGGGCCCGAGCGGGCCGGTCGACACGGCCTGCTCCAGCTCACTGGTCGCCGTACACCGTGCGATGGAGGCCATCCGCTCCGGTGCCTGCGACGTCGCGATCGCCGGCGGGGTCAACCTCCTGCTCGGTGTGGACACGTTCGTCAGTGCCCACCGGGCCGGAATGCTCAGCCCGACCGGGCGGTGCCGGACCTTCGCCGAGGACGCGGACGGCTATGTACGTGGTGAGGGCGTCGGAGCCGTCGTCCTGAAGCCGCTCGACGCGGCCGAACGGGACGGCGACGCGATCCTCGGGGTGCTCCTCGGCAGCGCGGAGAACCACGGCGGACGCGCCAACTCCCTCACCGCACCCAACGCGGACGCCCAGGCCGACCTGATCGCCACAGCGATGAACGGCATCGACCCGGACACCGTCGACTACATCGAGACCCACGGCACCGGCACCGTGCTCGGCGATCCCGTCGAGGTCCACGCGCTGCGCTCCGCGTACCGGCGCCTCGGCGCCACCGACCGTGCGGACATCGGCCTCGGCTCGGTGAAGACGAACATCGGCCACTTGGAGGCCGCCGCCGGTGTCGCCGGGCTGCTCAAGGTGCTGCTCGCCATGCGGCACGGCGTTGTCCCGGCCTCGCTCAACTGCGCCGAACTCAACCCGTACCTCGAACTCGGGGGAGGGCCGTTCCGTGTCGTGCGCGAGAACGAGCCGTGGCACAGGCGGCGGTCCGGTGGTGGTGACGGTCGTGCCTTCGTGCCCCGGCGGGCCGGGGTCAGCAGCTTCGGGTTCGGCGGCGTGAACTGCCATGTGGTGGTGGAGGAGTACGTGGCGGACGGCGCCCGCGACGACGCCGGTACCGACACCGACACCGACGGCGCACCGGTCGTCGTACCGCTGTCGGCGCGTACGCCCGAGCAGCTGCGCCAGATCGCCCGCGATCTGCTCACCCACCTGGAGCGGTCGCCCGAGCCGCCCTCTCTGCGCTCCCTCGCCTGGACCCTGCAAATAGGGCGGGAGGCGATGCGGGAGCGGGTCGGATGGGTGGTCGGCTCCCACCGGGAACTCACCGATCGGCTGCGCGCGTTCACCGAGGACGGCGAGGCCGAAGCGAACCCGAGGCTCAGCGCGTCCCTCGCCCCGGACGACGACCCGGCACGTCCGCTCGCCCGCTGGACCGCGGGTGACAGCGTCAACTGGCGTGCGCTGTACGGGGAGTCGACGCCCCGACGCGTCCACCTGCCGACCTACCCGTTCGCCCGTGAGCGGTACTGGATACCCGGCGCCACGCCGGACCGGCGGCCGGCCACCGGGACCGCGCTGCTCGTACCCCGCCGTGTTCCGAAACCCGCGCCGGACGCTGCGAACGGCACCGCGGCGCCGCGTCACGTCGTCATCCTGTGCGGAGCGCTCGCCGCCGCCCGGGTACGGGTCGAGCGGCGGATCGAGGGCGTACGGTGCTTCACCGCCGAGAGCGGGAAGCAGCGCCTCGACAGCCGCTTCGGGGACGTCTCACGACAGGTCTTCGAGACCGTACGCGACATCGTCACCGAGGTGTCGGCCGACCGTACGCTCGTGCAGGTCGTGGCACCCGTGGGCGGCGACGACACGGTCCATCTGGCCCTCGCCGGGCTGCTGCGCACCGCCGCGGCCGAGGACCCCTCGCTCACCGCGCAGCTTGTCTGCCTCGACGGCTCCGACGGGCGGGTACCCGACGACGCGACCGTCGCCGCGCTGGTGGCGGAGAACGCCCGCGCCACCGACGACGACCTCGTGTTCCACCAGGACGGTGTCCGCTCCGTCCTCACCTGGCGGCAGGCCACAGCGCCGACGGGCGACATGAGCGTGCCGTGGCACGACGACGGGGTCTATCTGATCACCGGCGGCGCTGGCGGCGTCGGTGCCGTCGTCGCCCGCGCCATCGCCCGCGATGCCGCCCGTCCGACGCTCGTCCTCGCCGGCCGCTCCCCGCGCGACGCACGGATCGACGCCCTCCTCGACGAACTGCGTGCCGCCGGCGCCGACGCCCGGTACACGCGGGCGGACATCTCGCGCTGGGAGGAGGTATGCCACCTCGTCCGGGACATCCGGGAGCGGGACACCCACCTGCACGGCATCGTCCACTGCGCCGGAGTGGTCCAGGACGCGGCACTGGCGCACAAGACGGCCCGGCAGTGGGCCGACGTTCTCGCGCCGAAGGCCGACGGGCTCGTCCATCTCGACCGTGCCGTGGGCGACGCTCCCCTCGACTTCCTCCTCCTCTGCTCCTCCGGTTCCGCGATCACCGGCAATCCCGGACAGGCGGACTATGCCACGGCCAACGCCTTCCTGGACGCCTTCGCCCTGCTCCGGGACGCGCGCGTCACCGCCGGGGAACGTTCGGGACGCAACCTGTCGCTCGCCTGGCCGCTGTGGCGGGAGGGCGGCATGACCGTCGACGAGTCCGTACGCGCGCGTCTTTGGCAGTCCCGGGGCCTGACCCCCATGGAATCCGCGGCCGGCGTCGAGGCGCTCACGGCGGCCTGGCGACTGGGCGACGAGGGCCGGGTCTGGGTCCACCACGGAGACCTGACCCGCGGCCCGACGGGGCCGGGCGAACCGGCGGTCCCGAATGAACCGGCGGTCCCGAATGAACCGGTGGCGTCGGGTGGACCGGTGGCGTCGGGCGGACCGGCGGTCCCGGATCGTGTCGTCGCCGACACCCTCCACCGCCTCACCGAGATCTTCGCGGCCGTCACCAAGACCGCCCCCGGCACCGTCGACACCGCCGCCCCCCTCCACACCATGGGGCTGGACTCGATCATGATCGTGCAGCTCAACAGGGAGCTGGCCCTGACGTACGGCGAGGTCTCGAAGACGGTCTTCTACGAGTTCCCGACGCTGAGGGCGCTCGCGGAACACCTGGCGCCCACGCATGTGCCCCACGTGTCCGACCAGGTTCCGCCGGACACCGCCCCCCGGCCGGCCTCCGCCCCCCGCCGCCCGCGCCACACACCTTCCACCGCACGGGAACCCGTCGCCGTAATCGGCATGGCCGGCCGCTATCCCGGTGCCGCGAACCTCACCCAGTTCTGGGACGACCTCAAGGCCGGACGGGACCGCATCCGTGAAGTCCCGGCCGACCGCTGGCCGTTGGAGGGCTTCTACGAGCCCGATCGCGCCACCGCGATCGCGACCGGCCGCAGCTACAGCAAGTGGGGCGGTTTCCTGGACGACTTCGCCGCCTTCGACCCGCTGTTCTTCGGGATCGCCCCGCGCGACGCCTACGCGATGGACCCGCAGGAGCGACTGTTCCTCCAGGCGGCCTGGGAGGTCGTGGAGGACGCCGGTTACACCCCGGAGGGGCTCGGTGCCCGCCACGGTCACCGGGTCGGGGTCTTCGCCGGCGTCACCAAGTCCGGCCACGCCCGCCACGGCGCACGGCGCCTGCCGTCCGGGGAGACGGTCGTCCCGGCGCTGTCCTTCGCGTCGCTGAGCGCCCGCACCTCCCACGTCCTCGACCTGCACGGCCCGAGCCTGACCGTCGACACGATGTGCTCGTCGTCCCTCACCGCGATCCACGAGGCGTGCGAGCACCTGCACCAGGGCTCCTGCGAGGCGGCCATCGCCGGCGGCGTCAACCTGTACCTCCACCCGCTCGACTACGTGGAACTGTGCCGTTCCAACATGCTCTCGGCGGACCGCAGGCTGCGCAGCTTCGGCAGCGACGGCGACGGATTCGTACCCGGTGAGGGCGTCGGCGCGGTGCTGCTCAAACCCCTCTCACGGGCCGAGGCCGACGGAGACCGGGTACTGGCGGTGATCCGCGGCACGAGCGTCAACCACGGTGGCCGTACGCACGGTTACACGGTGCCCAGCCCCAACGCGCAGGCCGAACTGATCCGTGACGCGCTGGACCGCGCCGGGGTCAGCGCGCGCGACATCGGATACGTCGAGGCACACGGCACCGGCACCGAACTCGGTGACCCGATCGAGGTGACGGGCCTGACCCTGGCCTTCGCCCAGGACACGGACGACAAGCAGTTCTGCGCCCTCGGCTCCGTCAAGTCGTCCATCGGGCACCTCGAAGCCGCCGCCGGTGTCGCGGGGCTGACCAAGGCCGTATTGCAACTGCGGCACCGACAGTTCGCCCCCAGCCTGCACGCCGAGGAACTCAACCCCAACCTCGACCTGGAACGCACTCCGTTCTTCGTCCAGCGCGAGTTCGCCGATTGGCCGAGCGACCGTCCGAGGCTGGTCTCCGTCTCGTCGTTCGGTGCCGGTGGCTCCAACGCCCACGTCATCCTGGAGGAGCACGTGTCCGATCCCGTCCCCGAGCGGGCGCTGGTCCAGGCCGCGGCACACCAACTGGTCGTCCTGTCCGCCCGCACCCCGGGCCAACTGCGTGACCACGCCGCGCACTTGGCGGACCACCTGGCCGGCCCCGGCGCCGGGGCCGATCTGGCCGACCTCGCCTTCACCCTCCAGGTCGGCCGGGTCGCCCGTGAGGAACGCCTCGCCGTGGTCGCGACATCGGTACCCGAACTGCGCGAGACGCTGCGCGCGTACCTGGCCCGGGGCACGGCCGCCCCCGGGGTGTACCGGGGCACCGCCGGCCGTACGTGCGGCGCCCTCGCGGAACTGACCCAGGACGAGGACCTCAGGAACCTCCTGGTCGCCCGCTGGGCAGAGGCGGGCGACCTCCCGAAGTTGGCCGCCCTGTGGACCGAAGGCGTGGACCTGAACTGGCCCACCCCGCACGGCTCCACCCCACCCCGCCGAATCCCGCTCCCCACCCACCCCTTCGCCCGAGACCGCTACTGGGCCCCCGACCTCCCCCCAGCCACCACCCCCTTCACCCTCGCCCCCCTGTCCGTGCCCGACGCCGGTACGAGCTCCGGCGCACCTGGCACGTCCGCCACCACCACTGCGCCCACCGCGCCCGGCACCCCCAGGTCCCCCGATCCGCTGGCCGAGCCCAGTGCCCGCGCGGGTGTCGGCGCACCGGGCACCCCCGGCACCCCGGCTGCGCCCGGCACCCCCGCAACCCTCGGAACCCCGCCCGCCGCAGCCGCCCCCGACGAAACCCACGCCCCCTCCTCCCTCGCCGCCTTCGGCGCAGAAGCCCGGCCTCCGTACCCCGCACTTCCCGCGCCCGAGGTGAACACCGACGTCGACCGGGCCGCCTGGCCCCCGCCGCAGCTCGACGAGCAGATCCGCTCCCTCGTGCACGCGAAGCTGGCCGACGCCCTGGCCATGGACGCGAAGCAGATCGACAGCGGGCGGGCCTTCGCCGAATACGGACTCGACTCCATCCTCGGCGTCCGCTTCGTACATGAACTCAACGAGACGCTCCACCTGGACCTGACCACCAGCGTCATCTACGACCACAGCTCAGCCGACCGCCTCATCACTCACCTCCTCACCACCCACCACGACACCATCACCCTCCCGACACCGACACCGACACCAGGAACGAAAACCCACCACCGCACCCCCATCGCCATCATCGGAATGAGCGGCCGCTTCGCCGGTTCCGAGTCCCTCGAAGAGCTCTGGGAGCACCTCGCGGAGGGGCACGACCTCACCCGGGAGGCGACCCGCTGGCCCCTGGCCAAGTCGGACGGCACCGGCAGCCCCCGCTGCACCCGGGGCGGCTTCCTGGACCGGATCGACGAGTTCGACCCCCTGTTCTTCAACATCTCCGGGGTCGAGGCCGCCGTGATGGACCCCCAGCAGCGGCTGCTCCTCGAAGAGTCCTGGAAGGCACTCGAAGACGCGGGCCACGCAGGGAGCGCGGTCGACGCACGGGACTGCGGTGTCTACGTCGGCTGCTGGGAGGGCGACTACCGGACCCTCGTCGAAGAGGACGCCCCCGCCCAGGCGTTCTGGGGAAACCTCGCCTCGATCGTGCCCGGCCGGATCGCGTACTTCCTCGACCTCAAGGGCCCGGCGATCGCGGTCGACACATCCTGCTCCAGTTCCCTCGTCGCCATCGACCTGGCCTGCAAGGACCTCTGGTCGGGCGAGACGGACATGGCGCTCGCCGGCGGCGTCTACATCCAGAGCACCTCGCGCCTGTTCGACCTCGCCGGCCGGGCCAACATGCTGTCACCGACCGGGAGTTGCCGCGCCTTCGACCACCGCGCCGACGGCTTCGTGCCGGGCGAGGGAGTCGGTGTCCTGGTATTGAAGCGACTCGACGACGCCCTCGCGGACGGCGACCACGTCCACGGCGTGATCCGCGCCTCCGGCACCAACCACGACGGCGCCACCAACGGCATCACCGCCCCCAGCTCGCTCTCCCAGGAACAGCTGCTGCGCAGGGTGTACGACCGTTCCGGCGTCGACGTCGAGTCGATCCAGGTCGTCGAGGCCCACGGCACCGGCACCGAACTGGGCGACCCGATCGAGTTCCAGGCGCTGACCCGAGCCTTCCGCAAGGGCACCGACAAGGTCGGCTACTGCGCCCTCGGCTCCGTCAAGACGAACCTCGGCCACACCCAGTACGCGGCCGGAGTCGCCGCCGTCTTCAAGGTCCTCCTCGGCATGAAGCACGGCCGGATCCCCGCCTCGCTCCACTTCGAACGGCCCAACGAGGCCGTACGACTCGACGGCAGCCCGTTCTACCTGAGCACCCGCACCCACCCCTGGCCCGCCCCCGCGAACGGCCCGCGCCGCGCCGTCGTCAGCTCCTTCGGCGCGAGCGGCACGAACGCGCATCTCGTCCTTGACGGCCCGCCGGCACCGACCACCGCGCGCACCCCCGGCCCCACCGCAAACCCCGCCCACCTCGTCGTCCTCTCGGCCCGCTCACGGGAGCAACTCGCCCAGCAGCTCGCCCGCCTGGCCGCCCACTGCCGCCGCGAGGCCACGCTCGACTGCGGCGACATCGCCTGGACCCTCGCCGTCGGCCGCGCGCACTTCACCCACCGCTTCGCCTGTGTCGTACGGGACCGCGAGGACCTGATCCAGGTCCTGGAGCAGGGACTCGACGGACCGCGCGCCCTGACCGGCGAGGCGAAGGGACCGACCCCCGCACCGCCCGCCGCCCCCACGGACCCCACCGCACTCGCCGAACTCTTCACACGGGGCACGGAGTTCGACTTCGCGCGGCTGCTCGCCGGGCGGAGCCAGGGCGCGCGCCGGGTCCCCCTGCCCACCTACCCCTTCGCCCGCGAAAGCCACTGGGCGACCGCGACACCGCCGCCCATGGCACCCACCCCTCGCGTCCCCACTCCTCCGAGCGACACCGTCCGCCTCACCGGCGACGAGACCTTCCTCCGCGACCACCTCGTACGCGGCCGACGGGTCCTGCCCGGCGTGGTCCACCTGGAACTCGCCCGCGAGGCAGCCGCCCGCGCCCTCGGCACGGACCCCGCGACCCCGCTCAGGATGCGCAACGTCACCTGGGTCCGCCCGCTGACCGTCGACGCCCCGCTGGACGTCGAGGTCGTGGTACGCCCGGACGGCGATGGAGTCGCCTTCACGATCGGGTCCCCGGCGGCGGACGACACGGGCCCCTACTGCGAGGGCCGCGTCCTGCCGTCCCCCACCCCCCGCCCCGCCCCCGTCGACCTGGCCGCCCTGCGCGCCGCCTGCCCGACCCGCGTACCGGGCACCCGGATCGCCGACGCGCTGGTCGCGACGGGCATCACCCACGGACCGACGCTCCGCGCGATCGACGAGGCGTACGTTGGTGACGGCACGGTCGTCGCCCGCCTCTCCGCGCCCGAAGGCGGACCGCGCGGGTACGTCCTGGACCCCGCGCTGACCGACTCGGCGATCCAGGCGTCCACGGCACTGACGCTCGACAGCCCGGAACCGTCCATCGGCGAAGACGCAGGCGAAGGCGAGGTCAGGGTGCCGTTCGCCCTGGACACCCTGGAGGTCTTCGGCGGCTGCGAGGAGACGATGTGGGCCGTGGTCCGGGCCGCCGATCCGCGCAGGGAAACCGGTGGCGCGCTCAGCAGGCTCGACATCGACCTCGTCGACGAGGAGGGAGCCGTCCGGGTCCGGATGACCGGCTACACCTCGCGTGCCGTCCCCGAGTCCGTCCCCTCCTTCTTCGCCCCGACCTGGGAACCGGTGCCGGCCGAGGAGTCGGGGACGGCCCCCGTTTCCCGCCAGGACCGGGTGCTCGTGGTCGGCGCCTCGGACGAGCGGTTCGCCGACCTCGTCCGGGACTTCCCCCGGGCCCTGGCATGGCGACTCGCGCCGACCGCCACCGTCGAGGAGAACGCCACCGCACTGACGTCCGCGGGCGAGATCGACCACCTGCTGTGGCTCGCCCCGGACACCGCACCACACCACCGACCCGCCCCGCACGCGACGGACGCCGCCGCTCTCGTCGCCGCCCAGGAGGACGGCGTGATCGCGGCCTTCCGCATGGTCAAGGCACTGCTGCGGACCGGTGGCGACACCCGCCCGCTCGGCATCACACTTGTCACCCGCGGCGCCCTCGCCACCCACCCGGGCGAGGAGACCCAGCCCGCCCACGCGGCCCTGCACGGCCTGTTCGGCGCGATCGAACGCGAGTACACCCACTGGACCATCAGTCGCGTCGACCTGGATGAGACGGCGGACACGGCCGGCCTTCCGGCACGCACCCCCGGCGCCACCTGGGCCCGACGTGCAGGCCAGTGGCTGCGCCGCCGACTCGTGCCCTCCGCCACGTCCCACCCGGCGACGACACCCCCGTACCGGGAAGGCGGCGTGTACGTCGTCATCGGCGGCGCGGGCGGCCTCGGCGAGGCATGGACGCGGCACGTCGTGGAGAACCACGGCGCCCGCGTGGTGTGGATCGGCCGCCGACCGCGGGACGCCGCCATCGAGGCATGTCTGCACGCCGTACGGGGGCGCGGCGAGGTCGATTACGTCACGGCCGACGCCACCGACCCCGCGGCGCTGCGCACGGCCTACGAGGAGATCAAGGCCCGCTACGGCCGGATCCACGGCGTCGTCCACTCGGCGCTCGTACTGCGCGACCGGGGCGTGGCCACCATGGAGGAGACCGACTTCCGTGCCGCGCTGGCCGCGAAGGTCGACACGAGCGTCGCCATGGCCCAGGTCTTCGCCGGGGAACCGCTCGACTTCGTGCTCTTCTTCTCCTCGCTCCAGTCGTTCGTGACGGCGGCGGGCCAGAGCAACTACGCGGCCGGCTGTGCCTTCGTCGACGCCTACGCACACCTGCTGGACCGGCATCTGAACTGCCCCGTCAAGGTGATGAACTGGGGCTGGTGGGGCTCGGTCGGCAGCGTCGCCTCTGCCTTCCACCGGCAGAGCATGGCCCGCTGGGGACTGACGTCGATCGAGCCGCCGGCGGCCATGGCCGCGCTCGAAACCCTCCTCACCGGCCCGCAGCCACAGGTGAGCTTCGTCAAACTCACCGACCCGCGGGCCATCGAACCGATCGACCCGACCCTGCGCACGACGGTGTACGAGCGCGCACACCTACGCGTCGCACCGGAGGCCGTCACCGTCCGCACGGATCCCGCCCCCGGCGAGGAGCGCATCCTGCGCGACGTGGCCGACTGGCGCCGCACCGCACGAGATCCGCTCCTGACCCAGCTGATCCGCGGCCACCTGGAAGCGCTCGGCGCCGTGCGGCCCGGTGAACCCGTGCCGTCGGACCCGGCGGTCCCGCGCGCCCGCGGCGGTATCGATGAGCGGTACACCGTCTGGCTGGCCCACGCCCTGCGTGTCATGCCCCACCACGCGCCGCCCCTCGCCGTCCTCGAGGAGCGGTGGACCGAGCAGTGCGCACGCTGGTCGGCCGACCCCGACAAGGCGGCCGAACTCGCGCTTGTGAACGCCACGTTGAAGGCGCTGCCCGACATCCTCACCGGCCGCGTCCCGGCGACGGACGTGATGTTCCCGCGCGGCTCGGTCGAACTCGTCGAGGGCTGCTACCGCGACAACCGGTTGGCTGACACCTTCAACCGCACCATGGCCGCCGCCGCCTCCGGCATCGTCGCCGAACTGCTGCGCCAGGACCCGGGCAGCCGGATCCGGATCCTGGAGATCGGAGCCGGCACCGGCGGCACCAGCGTCGGCATGTTCGCCGCGCTGCGTCCGTACCAGGACAGCATCGAGACGTACACGTACACCGATCTGTCGAAGGCGTTCCTGAACCGCGCCCAGGCCCGGTACGGACCCGACGTCCCCTATCTCGACTGCCGGCGCTTCGACGTCGAACAGCCCCTGGCGCGGCAGGGCATCGAGGCGGGCGGCTACCACCTCGTCGTAGCCGCCAACGTCCTGCACGCGACGCGCGACATGCGCGGCACGCTGCGCAACGCCAAGGCCGCGATGCGGGACGGGGGTTGGCTGCTGCTGAACGAGCTGACCGCGTTCGACGTGTTCAGTCATCTCACGTTCGGGCTGCTCGACGGCTGGTGGCTCTCCGAGGATGCGTCACTGCGGGTCCCGGGCTCACCCGCGCTGGCGCCCGAGGCCTGGCGGCAGGTACTGCGGAGCGAGGGGTTCTCCTCGGTCGTACCCCTCCTGCCGGCCGCCCGCGACCTGGGCCAGCAGATCATCGCGGCTGAGAGCGACGGCATCGCGCGCCAGCGGGTCGCACCGGAGCGACGGTCAACTCCCGTGCCCTCGGCCCCGGTTCCGGTTGCGGCCCCGGCCCTCGCCCCGGCCGACGCACGCGCCGTCGTCCTCGCCGCCTACCTCACCGACAAGGCGGCGGAGACGCTGCGGGTGCCCGCCGAGAGGATCGAACCCGAGACGTCCTTCACTGCGTACGGGATGGACTCGATCCTCGTCCTGCAGTTCACCAACGCGCTCCGCCAGGACCTGGGCGAACTGTCGTCGACCCTGCTCTTCGAGGCGGACTCCGTCGCACGACTCGGCGCACACCTCCTGGCGCACCGCGCCGAGGACGTGGCCGCGCTGGTCGCCACACTGCGGCCGGAACGGGCCGCCGACGAGGGCGGCGACGAGGGCAGCGCCGGACCCGCGGGCGGTGTGACGTCACCCGATCCGTCCCTCGGCACGCTGTTCCACGCGGCCGTGCGGTCGGTGCCCCCGGCCCAGGGCGGCGCCCTGCTGAAGGCCGCCGCGCGGTTGCGGCCCGCCTTCGCGTCCGGAGCGCCCGCCCCGGAGCCGGAAACCCTGTATCTCGCCGAGGGCACAGACGAGTTGGGGCTGGTCTGCCTGCCCTCCCTCATCGCCCCCACCGGTGCCCACCAGTACCTCAGGCTCGCCGTCGCCCTGCGTGGCCGGCGCTCCGTCTGGGCGACCGGCATGCCCGGCTACGGCGCGGACGAGCCACTGCCCAGGACCCTGCACGCGGCGGTGGACGTCCAGGCCGCGGCACTGCGACGGCGTTTCGCGGACCGCCCGTTCGCCCTCGTGGCGTACTCGTCGGGCGGCTGGCCCGCGCACGAGATCGTACGGCGGCTGGAGGCGGACGGCATCCCGCCGGCCGCGCTGGTCCTGCTCGACGCACCCGCGCGGGCCCGTGCGGCCGTGACCGACGACATGATCACGATCACCCGCTGGCTGGCCGACACGTTCCCGCAGTTGCCCGTCGACGACGGACAACTCACCGCGATGGCCCGGTACGCGGAACTCTTCGACGGCTGGGCCCCTCGGCCGGTGTCCACCCCCACTCTGTTCGTGAGCCCGGCCGCCACGGAAGCCCTCTCCGAAGTGCTCGGCGACGGCCCCCGCCAACCGGAGTGTCCTGACTGGCCGTTGGAGCACACCCGGCTTGAGGTGCCCGGAAACCACTTCACCCTCCTGGAGGAGCACGCCGAGTCCACCGCGCTCGCCGTCCATCGATGGCTGGTCCAGCGGTTCGGCCGAGGCCAGGGGGGGCCGGAGTGAGGAACGTGCCAGAGATGTTAAAGGTTCGAGTAAGGCGGCCATAGCCGACGCGGGCCCGCGCTCTCCCGATAGAGAAGCGATAGCGAACCGAAAGTCCGGCCCCTTTTGGTGAAAGGTGGGCGAGGTGAGTCCTCGGCCCCGAAGGGGTGACGGTTCGACAAGAGGCCGTCGGCGTAGGGAGATTGAGGCCTTTCCGATGACACGTTTCACGCCCGGCGTACGACGCGGTGGTGGATTCCCGGTATTCGCCTGTCTGCCGTCGCCCGGGGTGAATGTGTTAACAGGCCGAAGGCTCCGGTTCGAGCGGGAGAAAGGTCGTTCAGTCTGTGGCCGGAGGTGGCATGGGAATGAAGCCTGTGTTCGGGCTGCCCGGGCTTGACCATGTGCAGGAGATCGTCTGTAGCGTCGCGTTGGAGGCACCGATGCTGGACGCCCCGGCGCTGGAGGAACGGCTCCACCTGGACGTCACCGAGGTCCGGGACGCGTTGGACGCCCTGCTCCGACTCCGGATGATGCGACGGTCCCGGGAGGAGCCGGGACGGCTGGTTCCGGTCGACCCCGTGCTGGGCCTCCAGGAGCTGCTGGCGCGCGAGCATGAGCAATTGCCGGCACGTCAGCAGCAGATCTCGGCCAGTCAGGCCATGGTGCTGCGGATGCTCGCGGACCGGAACACGAGCGTGGCCTCCCCCGCCGCCGACGGTGTGCGGCGGCTGGACGGGATCGACGCGGTGTACCAGCGGGTGGAGAGACTCTTGCAGGAGGCCCGGTGGTCCGTGACGAGGCTCCTGCAGGGCGGGTCCCGGACCGTCGCCGCCCTGGAAGTCGCGTACCCGAACGACGCCCGGGCGGCGGCCCATGGGGTGGCCGTACGGGCGATCGGTCCGGACTCCGTTCGCGGGCACGAGAGAGTTCTCGGGTATGCCCGGTGGCTGGCCGGTCAGGGCGGTGAATTCCGTACGGCGTCGACACTGCCCCCCCAGGATGGTGGTGATGGACCGGCGCACCGCTCTGGTGCAGATCGACCCCGAGGACAGCCGCAAGGGGACGCTGCTTCTCACCGAACCGGGCGTGATCGCCCCGCTGGTGGCCCTTTTCGAGCAGGTCTGGGACACGGCCATCCCCCTGGGCCACGAGTGCCGGGCCGGCGGCGACGGTCCGTCCCCGCGGGAGCGGGCGCTGCTGTCGCTCGTCACGCAGGGGCACACGGACGAGTCGGCCGCCGCCCAGCTGTTGATCTCGGCGCGTACGGCTCGCCGGATCATGGCCTCCCTCATGGAACGCCTGGGCGCACGCAGCCGTTTCGAGGCAGGGGTGAAGGCCGCTCGACTGGGCTGGTCGCAGGCTGCGCCGGGCCAGGGCCGGGAGGACCCCGCGCCCTTCTGCCCGCCGTTCGACAGCCGCCGTATCCATGCCGTGGCGCACTGCCGGGACAACGCGGCATCGATGTCCGCGATCTGCTCAGGAATCAAGTAACTCCCTGTGGACGGGTAAACTGTGACCAGTGCGAACGAGGTCGGCAGCTCGACAGATCTGTCGTCAGGCAGAGGCGGAGCATTGGAACCTGTCTTTCGCGTTCTCGGGCCGCTCCGCCTGACCGGCCCGATGGGACAGATCAGTCTCCCCGCCGGACGTGAGCGCGTGGTGGTGTCGCAACTCATCCTCAACGCCAACAAAGTGGTCTCGGTGGAGCGGTTGGCGGACGCGGTGTGGGACTACCACACCCCGTCCACCGCGCGGACCCAGATCCAGATCTGTATCTCGCGGCTGCGCCGGGCGTTCGACGCGGCGGGACTGTCCGGCCGTATCGTCACCTCCTGCCCCGGCTACCAACTCGTCGCCGATCAGCGGGAGGTGGACCTGTTCGTCTTCGAGCGGGAGATCTCGGCCGCCCTGCGAGTGATCAGGCAGCGTTCCGGTCCCGCCGAGACCGCCGAGGGGATCGCCGTCGCCCGCCGGGCGCTCGGGCTGTTCACGGGTGAGCCGCTGGCCGACGTGGGCAGCGAGGTGGTGCAGTCCGTGGCCCGCCAGCTCGCCCAGCGAAGACTCCATGTCCTGGAGGTGTGTCTGGACGCGCAACTCGACCTCGGCCAAGCGGCCGACGTCATCGATGAGTTAGCCGCCCTGGTCGCCGAGCACCCCCTGCACGGCAGGCTCCGGGCGCTGAACATGAAGGCACTGCAACGGCTGGGACGCCGGGCGGACGCGCTCGCCGTCTACCGCGAGGCGCTCCGGGAGTACCGGGACCGCCTCGGGCTGGAACCCGATCCCGAACTGCGGGAACTCAACGAGGCGATCCTGCACGACATGAGCCACCGGAGCGGCGGGACCAGGGACCACGAGGGCCGCCGAGGCCTCGACCAGGTCTCGCCCACACCGTACGGAGCACTGCGCAGGCCCGCGCTCGGTCGTGAACTCCTGCCCGTGCCCGGGTCGGTCCACCTCGACGGCCGTTCAGAGGAGCTCCGCGCCTTGGGGGAAGCGCTGCGTCTGTCGAACGCGACGGATCCCGCGGCGCCTCGCGGCCCCGTGCTCGGCTTCGTGTCCGGCCCGCCGGGGGTGGGCAAGACGGCCTTCGCGGTCGCCACGGCCGCCCGCCTGGCCCCCGACTACCCGGACGGTCAGCTCTACCACGACATGCGCGGCGCGGACCGCGCCCCGGTCGACCCCCACACTGTCCTGACGACGTTCCTGCGCGCGCTCGGGGTGCCGTCCGCCGAGCTGGCGCCGACGCCTGAGGAACGCCTGACGCAGTACCGGGAGTTGCTGCGCGGGCGCCGGGTACTGGTGGTTCTCGACAACGCGCGGGACTTCCGGCAGATCTTCCCGTTCCTGACCGACGGCTCCGGCTGTGCGGTCATCCTGGTCACCAGGAGGCCGTGGGCCCCGCGGCCGGTGCCGTACCGCATCCGACTCGGTCCGCTCGGCACCGACGCCTCCGTCAGCCTGCTGACCCGGCTCATCGGCGCCTCCCGGGTGTCCGCCGAGCCTGAGGAGGCACGACGGCTCGTGGAACGCTGCGCGGGACTTCCTCTCGCCCTGACCGCACTGGCGTCCCGGCTCAACCGGCGTCCGCAGTGCTCCCTGGCCCGGTACGCCGCAGTCCTGGAGGAGGACTCCGTACTGCTCGACCAGCTGTCCTGCGACGGGTTCGACGTACGTGGCGCCCTGCTCGCCGACTACCAGGAACTGCGTCCCGCCGCACAGCTGTTGCTGCAACGGCTGACGCTGTGGGGGGAACAGAGCTTCTCCTCGGCGGTCGCCGACACACTGCTGGGCTGCTCGCCGGGCGTCAGCGCGGAAGTCCTCGACGACCTCGTGGAGATGGGGTTCGTCGAGATACGTCCCGACGGCGGCGCGACCAAGTCGTACCGATTGGTCGGCCTGATGCGGTTGCTCGCGCGCGAACGGCTGCTGGCGCAGCGGGATCCGGCAGACGGGGCCCCGCACCCGGAGCGGCTGCGGGAGGGCAGCACCAGGACGGCCCGGCCGGGGCGCGTCCCGACCCCACCGGGACCCCAGGACCGGCAGGGACGGGGAACCCAGCCGACCGGACCGATCAGATAGCCGGGACCCCGCTGTCGTGCCGTAACGGTTCTGCCGGCGTACTTGGCCGGGAGTCGCCGGGACGGTTCCGCCGCGGCGAAGACCTTTCGAGCGGGTCTCGGCCGACGGCCGAATCGTGAGCGGCCGACCTGTCCCCACATCAGGGCGTCTTTCCCACTGTCCCCCACCGGCACGCGCCTGCTTCCGCTCCGAGCTCCAGGAGTCCCCCACATGCCAAGAGCCGTTACCCCGACATGCGCGAACCTCCCTTGTCCCGTCTTCTGTCTTCCCTTTCGTCCCCCCTCGCCGACGCGGCGAACGGAGGGTGCGCGGTGACCGGATCGGAACGCGAGCGGACCGGACGGCTCGACGGGGACAACGATCTGGGCGGTCGCCGAAAACGGGACTCCATGCTGACGCGGGGACTGGCGATACTCAGCGCGTTCGGCACGGACGACGTGGAACTCACGCTCGCCGAACTCGCCCGCCGCGTCGACCTGCCCAAGCCCACCGCGCACCGGCTCGTCGCCGAGCTGCTGGACTCCGGGTTCCTGGAACGCGGCCGACGTGGCCTTGTTCTGGGCCGCCAGCTGTTCGTGCTGGGCGGTCGCATCCAACTCGACCAGAAGATCAGGGTGTTGGCCCAGTGCCATCTGCAGAACCTGCGCCGCACCACCAGAACCCCCCTGGTCTGTCTGTCCGTCACCCGAGGCCGTGAGGTGGTCCACCTGCTGCGGGTGGGCATACCCCGGATGGCCGACGAACGGGAGAGGGTCGTGGCCCTCGGTGCCCGCAGAGTGCTGGCGTCGGCGCCCGGACCGGGCCCGGTGGTGCACCTGGACGACTCCGTCCACGCCTGCGCGGTACTGGCCTGCCCCGTACGGCTGCCCGGTACGGATGTGGTGCTGGCGCTGTCCGCGGTGAGCACCGCGGACAAGGCGGGCCGCGACGCCCTGACCAAAGAACTGCCCCGGGTGGCCCAGGAGTTGGCGGCCCGGCTCGCGGCCCTGCCGGACTTCGACGCCGAGCGGGCGGACGGCGTCAGCGGGGCCGCGCAGAGAAGAAGCCTCGGATGGAAAACATGACCTGGACCAAGGGAAGGACTCCGGGCAGTCAGTAGAGGAGTCAGTGCCTGCCGTCCCCCGCCGAGCGGAGCCATGGCGTGAAGACCAGCATGCTGGGCGTTGTCCAGTCACGCACGTACCTGCCCCGAGCCATGGCCATACCAGATGTTCGGATGCAGAACCGCGACAATCTGGCACTCGTCGGTCGGAAGTTCGGCAGCCATCCCGATGCCGACGGAGACCGCGTACGGCATCGCGGCGGGGACGAGCAGTGCCGGCGGCAGGGTGATCTCCGTCGTGATGACGGCGGTTGAGACCGCCTTCCACAGTCGTACGTCGCAGTCGGTAAGGTTGCCCAGGTGGCGACGGGCCAGGCCGGGTACGGCGAACTGGCGGTGGTAGGGGAGTTGTTCTCTGACCTGGGTGAGGACGTGGCCCCATTGGGCGAGGTAGAGGCCGGTGCGGAACTGGGGTGAACGCAGTTTCTGCCAGGCGCTGTTCCAGTAGATGTCCGTGGTGACCAGTACGAGGAGGCACTGGGCCCAGGTGTTGGCGGTGCTCGGTGTGTGCTTGATGGTCAGGCCGTGGCCGAGGTCGCCGGCGAGCAGGAGGCAGCTGCCGGTCAGCAGGGTGTACCGGACCGCGTTGGGGATCTTGAGGTAGAGCAGCTCCATCGCGACTCCGGCCAGGACCAGCAACAGCGACAGCCGGGGTATGAGGCCGGTGGCCAGGGCGAGGGCGGCGGCCGTACGGCCGATCAGAGCGGGCCGGCACACGCTGGCGAGGATTGTGGGCCCGCCGAACGCCGAGGCGCTGTTCGGCCAGGTGAAGGCTGAGCGATCCGGGAACGAGCCGGTCCCAGCCGCCTTGGCCGATGGACAGCGCGAAGCGCAGGGTGCAGACCGTGCCGAAGATGATCCGGAACAGTTGTAGTCGCCCAGGGTCGGTCGGGTACTGGAAGCCGGAGGTGAGGGCGTCAAAGAACCACACGGCTGTCCGTCACCTCCAACTGCTTCTCGCCGCTTGCGGAGAGGACGCGGCCGGTGCCCTCGATCCGGTCCTACCGACCGCTGCCGGTTAAGTAGTTGATGACTGCCTGGAGTTGGGGCGGGCCGAGTAGGAAGCTCCCGGGCGACAGGTATCGGTAGACGCTCACCGGCTCGGTGCGGTCATCCTTGGTGCCGGTGAGAGTGACGATGGTGAAGGTGGCCCGGTAGAACATCTTTCAGCGCAGCCAGCGGCCGGGCAGGCGGGTGAAGCCGGTGATCATCCACATCACCAGGGCGCCGGTGGCGGTGAGTTGGGCAGCGGACAGCGCAGATGCGGGCATGACAGAGGACCTCCGGGCAACGGGAGGGGCGATGGGGACGCTTCAGGGAGTGGGCGTATGGGTCAGCGCTCGGCCTTGGTGGGCCGCTGCATCAGCGCGGCCGTGGCCTCGGTGAGGCTGATCCTGTCGCGGAGGAGCGCGGCGATGGTCTCGGTGATCGGCATCTCGACACCGTGGGCGCGGGCCGGTTCGAGGATCGCCTCGGCCGACTTGACGCCTTCTGTGGTCTGCCGGGTCGCGGCGGTCGCTTCGGCGACGCTCATGCCTTGGCCGAGGTGCGTGCCGAAGGTGCGGTTGCGGGACAGGGGAGATGCGCAGGTCGCGACCAGGTTGCCGCAGCCGGACAGGCCGGCGAGGGTCTCGGGGTGTGCGCCGAGGACGGTGGCGAGGCGGGTGGTCTCGGCCAGGCCGCGGGTGATGAGGATGGCTTCGGCGTTGTGGCCCAGGCTCATGCCATGGGCGATGCCGGTGGCCAGGGCGATGACGTTCTTGACCGCGCCGCCCAGCTCGCAGCCGATCACGTCGGTGCCGGTGTAGGGGCGGAAGTAACTGGTGTGGCAGGCGGTCTGGAAGCGGCGGGCGGCGTTCTCGTCGGGGCAGGCGACGGTCGCGGCGGCGGGCTGACCGGCCATGATCTCGCGCGCGAGGTTTGGCCCGGACAGCACGGCGATCCGCTCGACGCCCACACCGGTCACCTCGGCGATGACCTCGCTCGCCCGCAGCCCGGTGTCCCGTTCGATGCCCTTCATCAACGACACGATCACGGTGTCGGGCCCTATGTGCGGGGTCCAGGCGGCGAGGTTGGCCCGCAGGGACTGGGCGGGGATGGACAGTACGAGGTAGTCGGCGCCGTCCAGCGCGGTCGCTGGGTCAGTGGTCGCTGTGAGCGTGGCGGGCAGGTCGACGTTGGGAAAGTAGCCGGGGTTGCGGTGGCTCGTGTTGATCGCGTCGGCGATCTCATTGCGGCGGGCGTGCACGGTGACGGTGGTGCCGGCGTCGGCGAGGATCTTGGCGGCGGCGGTGCCCCAGGACCCGGCCGAGAACACGGCCGCGCGGGCGGGGGGCTTGCTCACTGCGGGGTCCTCTCGCTGATCTCGCGGGGCGTGGGGCCGGCGTTGGCCGGGACCGGGCATCGTATCGGGCCTCTCGGGGGCTGATCGTCTGGTCATGGGCGGCGCAGGGTCAGCAGGAACGCGCGGCGGTCGGGGAGTGCGGGGAGTCTGGTGCGGGCCTCGTGCAGCATGTTCGCGGCTTGGTCGGCGCCGAGCTCGCGCTTCAGGTCGTCGGCGTGGTCGATCCACAGCTGGTACAGCCGTGTCCACATCGCGGGTTCTGCCGGCCGCTCGTCGACGTGTTCCACGACGAGCTGGGCGTCGCGAGCCTGCTGCTCCCAGAGCGGTTCGGCGCCGTGCCGTGCTGCGCGGGTGACCACGAGCCGGGCTCCGGGCGACAGGATCCGGGCGAGTTCGCGTAGGGCGTTGCCGCGGTCGGTGGCGAAGGAGAGGGCGTCCACGCACACCGCCCCGTGCGCGCCGCCGTCGGGCAGGCCGGTGTTCTCCAGCTCGGCGACACGGAAGACGGCGCGGACGCCGAAGTGGGCGCGGCGGATGGTGGCCTGCTCGATGGCGACGGGGGAGATGTCGAGGCCTGTCAGCCGGGCCGCGAAGGCGCGGGCGAGCCACAGGCCGATGCCGCCGGTGCCGCACCCGGCGTCGACAAGGAGCTGGCCGGGGTGCATCCGTAGCCGGGTGGCCATCAGTTCCAGCAGGGGCCAGTCGCACGAGCCGGCGGCGGCGATCTCTTCCGGGTAGTCGTCACCCATCGCCCTCTCGTACAGGCGGGCGGGCAGCGTGCTGCGGGCCCGCGCGGCGTGCAACGCATCGAACTGGGAGGCGAGTTGAGTAATCATCGGGGCATCGTCCTCGTGGTGCGGGAGCGGGTACCGGGGCAGATGACCTGCACCGCGTGGACCGGCGCGGCCGAGGCAGGAAGGTCCAGGACGGTCGGCTCATGCCCGGTGACCTCGGTGATCCGCCGGGCCACCTGCTCGACCTAGTCGGCGAACCCGTACAGCTCGCGGCTGAAGCCGGCGGTCGCCTGCGACAAATCGGTCAGGCCCTCCGATCGTGGCGGGCGGAAGGCGGGGAGATCCGCCGAGGCGGGGGTGCTCGGCAGGTCGTCCCGGGTGCCGGCGATGACCGTCAGCCGCGACTGGACGGCCTCGGTCAGCGCCCGGCTGGCCGCGATGTCCGGGTCGCTGTGGCAGCCGCCGCCGGCGAACAAAACGGGGAGGTCCTCCGACCACACGTAGGCCACGCACACCGGCAGCCCGTAGGGGCCGTCGACCAGCGCCAGCTCCACTGCCATCCCCGCGCCCGCGAGCCGGTCGACCACGTCGCGGCCGAAGGCGTCGTCAACGGTTCGAGGGTCGACGAACGTGCGCAGCTGGCCGCCGGATTGCGCGTCCCGGTACAGCACGTCCCGCTCGACGACCTCGTACAGGGCGTGCAGCAGCGCCTCGTCGCGGGTGTTTCCGCACGCCAGACCGGTACTTGTGGCACGTAGCAGGTCCGGAGTCCATGGCGGGCGTTGTACGCGGCGCCGGACAAGGTCGACCGGCAGCAGCACTTTCTCCCCGCTGACCACCCGGGTCCCGTCCGTCCACTCCCACACCACCCGGGCGAGGACGTCCTGGCCGTACGGGATGGTCAAGGGCAGGGCGCAGACGGGACAGTTCGGCGCGACATCCCGGGCCGGGCCCTGTGCGGTGATGGGCAGCGGCTGTTCCACGTGCCACAGCTCGATCGCCTCCATCACCGCCGAGAGCTGCGCGAGGAGATCCGTGGCTCCCTTGCCCTGCGATCCGCTCAGCGTCAAGGACGCGGGCCGGATCGCCGTCCACACCGGAAGCCCGATGCAGTCCAGGCCGGTCAGCCGCGCGACCCGGGTGATCCCGAACTCCCCGAGGAAGGGCGCCACGCTCTGCCACGATTCCTCGGGGGAACGGGCCCGAACCGTGCCCGCAAGCGCCAACACCCCGTCACCGCGCATCGCCGAGCACCTCCTGAATGGGGCCGTTCCGCTCTTCGAGGTAGCCCGGCACCAGCCGCTTCGCCGCCTCGATGGCGCGCGCCGCGCAGACCAGACCGCGCGCCGAAGCCTCGGCGTCCAACTGCTCCGCGGGACATCCCCACACCTTCAGGAGCATCCGGCGGGAGAGATCGCCGCGTACGGCATCGGCGCAGAACCCGGGCAGGGCGCGGTGGGCCAGAGCGAGCGCCTCGGAGTAGCGCGCGACCGAGCGGCGGTCCTCGGGTGTCTCCGCGGGCGAGCAGCAGGGCTACAGTCACCTTGTCCCGCAGGTCGACCGGGGGGCGGAAGACGCTGTGGGCGGGCAGGTCGCTCTTCGTGACCTGGGCCAGCCGGGTCCGCAGAGGCAGGCCTGGCTGACCGTCGGCGGCACGTAGGGAGCGGTGTTCGAGATAGGTGGTCCACGTCCTGGGAAACTGGCAGGTGAACACCTGCTGATAGACGAGGCGATCAGCGGTGGCAAGGCCAAGCCCGTCGACGAGGCTGCGGGCGAAGGCGTTGGACCAACGACGGAAATATGCCGTCTCCCAAATCTCCGGCTCCACGCAGACGGCCGGCAGGGCCTGATCGTCCAGGACGGTGCGCAGGGCCGCAAGGGCATCGGCGCGCTTGAGGTCGGCGAAGTACTGGTCCCGAGCGCGCTGTTCGCCGAGCCACTCGGCAAACACGTCCTCTCCCTGCTGACGACATACGGCCCGGACCGCCGCTGTCGTGCGCTGCGGGTAGTAGACCGCGCGGAGCGCTTCCAGGAGCAGGCCGACTCGGTCGTCGTCGAGCACACCGGCCCGGCGGGCCAGCTCCAAGGCCTGCCGGAGGTTGACCACTGGCCAGGTCAACGCCTCACCATCCGGACTCTGTCCCACAGCTACTTCGTCGTCGCCGTCGATGCTCCCGTTGACGTAGGCGGTGTAGATGGAACCGACGCCGAGCATCCCGAAGGCCGCGAGCTCGGCAGCGCGCAGGGCTCCGATGCTGGCCGCGCCGATTACACGAGCTCCACGGCCCATCGCGGCCAGGATCTCCTTGTGGCGCAGCGCCGGCGCCTGGTGGTACACCCCGTCGAGGATCACGACGGTGTCGCCGTCGCCGATCGTCTCGGAGAACAGGTCACCGTGCTGCACTGGTGGCCGCACCCGTACGTTCGGCGCGTTCAGCTCGGGCTCGGACCGGTGGAGTGTCGGTCCGACGAACACGTGATGCACTACGACCTCCATGACGGTCAAGGCCAGGGGGTTCCCCCCGGGACCCGGGCAGGACCAGCGGGACAGGGAGGGACGCCCTGATCGGAGGAGCGACGAGGGTTACTCCTCGTCCTCCACGTCGACGGCGACGATCACGGGCGCGGTGACCGGTTCGGCGGTCTCTTCCGCCTGCGTGGTGGTGACATCGGACTGCGACATCGTGTTTCTCCTTGGTGTCAGGTGATTGGTGAATTGGTTCGCCGGTGCTGGAGCCCATGGGGGACAGGGCCCCAGCACCGTCTCCACCCGCGCCGAATGCCGTTGGGCGTTCGGGCGGAGCGCGGTGCCTGCCCGGTGGCCGGGGGGGGCGCGGGACCTCATCCGGGCCACCGGACAGGGGTCTATGTGCCGAGGTCCGCCAGTTCGGCCAGCAGCTCATCAAGGTCCATGACACGGAAGGATTTGAGGCTCCGGACCAGTTGGGAGGCGAGAAACGTCGGAAGGCTCGGATGGCCGTACGGCAGGGGTGCTTCTGGCTGGTCGAGGACTGTCACTCCGTCCCGGCCGAGCCCGTATAGGGTGCCGAGCACGCCGTAGAGGGGAAAGCTGGTGGCCAAGAAGACCGTCGGGCGGCCGTCGAGGTGCGGGCAGAACCTGGCGGCGATACGCGCGTGCTTGACGCACACCGGCGGCTGGTTCGTGAGGATCGCGGGTTGAGTGGGGTCCTGGTCATGGGGGCCGGCGAGGAAGACGAACCCGAGAGGTGTACGGGCGGGTGCCTGGCAGACCTGGCAGCGCATGGCCTGCATGCACATGAACTGACGGTATGGGTGCATCATCTTCCACTGCGGTCTCCCCGTCGGGCGACCGTGTGCGTCGACGGGGTTGAAAGCGCACCGTGCCAACAGCACACCACGAAGGTCCCGGTCTCGGGGATCCTCGTCCCGGTAGTAGAGGCGCGGACCGGTCGAGTCCCGGAGGATGACGAGGTTGTCCGGCGCCGCCTCCTCTCCCTCTCGCTGGGTGATGAAGGGGACCAACGCTGGTTCGGCGGCGGTGCGCTCGGGATGGTTCGTCTTCACCGGACTGACTCCAGAGCCTGCCGCAGCACGACGGCCGGAGTGAGCCCGTGTTGCTCGGGGACGAGCCAATACGGGCCGGGTGGCGCATCCCGGTGAGCCGGCGGCAGCACCACGTAGGCGTCCGTGCCGAGCGCGGCGGTCTCGGGAACGTCCCACTGCGCGGCGCTGCCCTTGGGGACCAGGAAGTAGAGCACCGGTTCCCGTCGAAACGGATCCACGGCCACGGCGCCGACCTCCGCGATCTGTTCGATCGCACGCACGCCAAGATGCCGTCCCACCTTCACGGCGTCCCACTCGACACCAGCGGGCGCGAGTCGCATCCCAGCCGCGGTCATCGTCAATGCCGATTCGTCGATCATCTGCCGTCCGTCCTTCACTGCGCTGTGCGCCGAAGGTACGGCCGGGCCAACTGCGTGACCCGAACTGAGAGTTCGGGTGAACCGCAGGTTCGTGATCAGACAAGCTGGAGGCGTTGGACGAGTTCGTCGACCTGGCGGCGGAAGGTGGGACGGATACGTCTCTGGAGATCCAGGATCATGCCGCGAGCGAGAGGACTGCGCGCCAGGTCCTCCGGAGCGTTCTCCTCCAGGTCCAGCAGGTGAACGAGCACGGCGGCATCCTCCCGGCGCAGGTCGTGGCACCTGGCCAGTTCCAGGCCGAAGGTGAACTGCCGCTCACGGCTGGGCAGGCCACGCGTGTCGATCTGATCGGCGACACGGAGCCCCTCGGTGGCTTCGCCTGCGAGCATCTCGATGCTCATCGCGTGCATGGCGACGTTGGTGGGGCCGAACACAGTCCACTGGACATTGCCCTCGCCGACCTCTTCGGCGAGGGGGGCCGCACGCCGCTCAAGCCGGTCGCGCGCCTCCCACCAACGGCGGCGGCGGGCGTCGGAGACCACCGCGACCAGTTCGAGGGCCCCCTCAACGGCCTTGGCCTCAGCTGACATCGGTCCTTGGCGCAGTTGCTCGCCTGCTCGGAGCGCGATCTCCTTGGCTTCTTCCACGGCGGTCGGCTCGTTGTGGGAGAGCAGCACATGGCCGAGGTTCCATTGAGCCGCGGCGATACGTACCGGATCGTCGGCCTCCTCAGCGGCTCGGATTGCCCGGTCGGCGACCATGAGGGACAAGTCGAGACGTCCGGCGCGGCGGCAGTACGACCGCAGCAATCCGTACAAGTCCGCGGCTGCACGCAGGACTTCGCGACGGACCTCGGCGTCGGTTCCGGCACGGTGCACGCGTACGGCGTGCTCGACATCGCTGATCAGGTCGGGAAGGACAAGGGCTGCGGTCGTGAACCGGTCCTTCGACGACTGCCAGGTCCGCCACGCCTGCTCAACGCGCTCCCGGAGTTCCGACGAGCTCGCGGGAGCCGAACGCCGTGGGCGGTCGTAGCCCATCAGCGCTCTGGCGATCGCGGGCGCGGCCGTCAGCGGGACTGTCGACTCCTCGACGTTGTCCTCAGAAAGAAGAGCCGCAAGCGGTACGCCCAATTCGTCGGCAAGGCGAGCGAGCACCTCGGCGGAGGGGACCTTCTGGCCGGCCTCGATCTGCTGCAAATAGCGCTCGCTGATGCCGCACAGTCCAGCGACGGCAACCTGTGTTCGGCCGCTCTTCCGCCGGTAGTACTTGATTCTCTCGCCCAAGGGCAGTTTCGGCGAGATCATCGCTCCGCCCCCTTCCCCGCTGGTGTCTCGTACCGTCAGCGTAAGGCGGAGTGCATCATCGCGTACGCGGTCTGCAGCCGTTCGTGTGAGACGTGAGCGCCCAATGACAGGTGGGCAGTTGGGGAGGCACCATGACGCGGCTGATCCTGTGGGACATCGACCACACCCTGATCGACACGCGCGGTGTCGGCCGCGAGCTGTCGGCGGCCGCGTTCCTGCAGAGCACCGGGCAGACCATGCGTGAGCAGGCGAAGATCGACGGGATCACGGAGCCCGTCATCTTCCGCGAGACGGCGAAGCTGCACGGACTGACCACCGACCGTGCCGACTTCGAGAGGTTCGCCCGCGCTCTCACCGAGGAGCACCTGAAGTGTGCGGCTGACCTCCGGGAACGCGGACACGCCTTGCCCGGTGCGGCCGCGGCCCTCGACGCGCTCGATGCGCTCGGGATCCGGCAGACGGTCGTCTCGGGCAACATCCGGCCGGTCTCCGAGATCAAACTTCAGGTGTTCGGGCTCGACCGGCACATCCTGTGGGAGCTCGGTGCGTACGGCGAGGACAACGACGTCCGCGCCGAGCTCGTCAAGCTTTCTCTGCGGCGCTCGGACACAGCGGCCGAGGAGGCGGTGCTGATCGGTGACACGCCGGCCGACGTGGAGGGGGGTCTCAAGAACGGCGTACGGGTGGTCGCGGTGGCCTCTGGGCGGAGCGGCGAGGCTGTGTTGCGGGATGCCGGCGCGGAGGCCGTGTTGCCGGACCTGCGGGACACGGAGTCTCTGATCAAGGCCGTACACGGCGAGGGTCGGTAGGGAACAGGCGATGTCATATCAAGAAGGCAATTGCCACCCCGAGGCGGTGGAAAACAGGCGCTAGAAGTTTTCGATTGCAACAACTCCGGATTGGGTTGAAGATGCGAGATTCCCGCGCAGCTCGCATCGGGATCCTATGAACCCGCAGGTATTGAGTAAAGAGTTCGCCAAGTTATCGATCCCGCTCTGAAGTTGGAGCGGGTTGGCTCCTGTTCGCCCCTTGCAATGGGAACGAGGCGAAGCGATAGATGTGGGAATCGAGCTCAGACCGAGTGTCGGATCTACGTCGTTCGCGGGGTGATGTGGCGGTGACGGCTTTAGGGACGTCTGCGCGTGCCGGAGAGGTTGTGAAGGGGACAGCAGCGGCCGCTCTGGTCTTGCTGGTCGTCGGCTGTAGTCCGGCCGGCTCGACTTCGCCCGGAGGGGGCGAAGATCCCGCTCGTTCGGCCCGCGCCTCGACTGCTGATCCGGCCCGTTCCGCTGCCGCTGACATCGCGCGCTCACAAGCGACGAGCGCGTACCTCGGAATGTGGCGGTACATGGCGCAGGCCGGAAAGACGTCGGACTGGAACTCACCCGGGCTCGCGCGGTACGCGACCGGTGACGCGCTGTCGGCAATCTCGCGCGGCATGTACGCGGATCACCTCAACGGCTTGGTGACGAAGGGCGAGCCGAAGAACGATCCGAAGGTGACCTCGGCGGAACCCGCGTCCAACCCGACAACCATCATGATCTCGGACTGCGGTGACTCGACGCACTGGCTGAAGTACCGGAAGGACAACGGCAAGCTCGCGGACGACGAGCCCGGTGGGCGACAGGCGATCACGGCCGAGACGAAGAAGCTCAGCGGCACCTGGAAGGTCACGCGCTTCGCGGTCGAGGCGGTGGGCTCATGTTGAGACGGGTGGCTGCCGCCGCGAGCCTGTCCCTGGTCGTCGTCGGAGCTGCCGCGGTCCCCGCGTTCGGTGACGGCGGCTGGGGCTCGGTGCAGTGCGACCAGAACCCCCACCCCGGGTGTGAGCTCGGCGCGGGATCGGGCGGTCGGCATGCCGTGCCCCCGCAGGGCAGCGGCGGTTCGTCCGGCTCCGGCGGCACCTCCGGTGGCGGTGGGGGTGGGGGGCAGGAGCAGCCGAAATCCTCGAACCCGGATCTCAATCTGGCTGATTGTTCGTACCAACGCAGCGACTACAAGCCTCCGCCCGGGGTAACCCAAACGGCGTTCGAGAGCGAGCCGGGCGGCGAAGGAGCCGTTGCGGCAGTGTCCGCCGTGTACTCCTCGGCCGATCCACCTGCGGCCTTGCCCGTGGCGGACCCGAAACCGGGGGAGCCGGGAGCCTGGTACGTGTACAAGTGCGAGGCAGGCGGCGTACGGGATGCCGTGTACCGGCCGCCGATCTGGATCGCGGACGCACCCCAGCAGGGCGGAGCCGCTCCGCAGCCGACGCCGGCCGAACTGGCGCAAGTCGCACGTAGCCAACTGCGGTTGCCGTCGCCGGAGATTCAGGCGAATCCAGCTGAGGAGCAGCTGGTGAACCTGCCGACCTGGTTGTGGTTTGACCGCGGAGACTGGGGATCGATATCGGCGACGGCCTCGGTGCCGGGGGTCTCGGTGACCGCCGTGGCACGCCCGAGGACCGTGGTGTGGACGATGGGCGACGGCAAGTCGGTGACGTGCAGCGGAGCCGGGACACCGTACGGATCGACAACGAGCCCGAAGAGCTCGTCCCCTGACTGCGGTTACACCTACCGGAACTCGTCCGCGGGCCAACCACACAGCGCCTACCCGGTCTCGGCGACCGTGCACTGGACGGTGACTTGGGCCGGTGCGGGCCAGACCGGCGTTTTCCCCGACATGACGACCACGTCGACCGCGGACTTCCAGGTCGCGGAGAGCCAGGCACTGAACAACGGCGGCTGACGCCGTAGTCCGGCTGCGTCGTCGACGCACGGCGCGGGAGAGACAACCCCTATCTCTGATCCTGCCGCCGTGTTGACGCTGCGGTGGAGGAGAAGTCCTGTGCAGGAGGCGACAGTTCGTGAATACCCGTGTGCCCACGCACTCGGATTCGGGCGTCCGAAGGAGCACCCCTTCCGCAGGTCGAGCGAGCCGGAACGCGAAGCATCCGGCCCGGATGACCAGTGTGCCGAGGGCGCGTCGACTTCCCTACTTGTTGGTGGGACTGCTGCTGGTCCTGGGGTGTGCCGCAGGCGGCGTCGTGGTGGCGACTGCGGTTGGTCATCAGGAGCCGGTGCTGGTGCTGGCCCGTTCGGTCTCGGTCGGGCAGGTGCTGTCTGGCGAGGACCTGCGGGAGGAGAGCGTGTCGACCGACGGTGGGCTGGCGTTCATCCCCGTACGATCGCGGGCCGAGGCGGAGGGACAGCCTGTCGCGTACAGCTTGCCGGCGGGGACTCCGCTCACCGAGGACCTGCTGGGGGCGGCGCACATCCCGCCCGCCGGCTTGGCGGTGGCCGCGGTGGGACTCAAGGCGGGGCAGTTTCCGCCCGGTGTGCAGCCCGGCAATCGCGTAATCGTGGTGGTGGCGCCTGCCAGCGCGGACGAGGCATCCGCGCCGCCGTCGGCATGGGACGCCTCGGTGACCGACGTGCGGAACAACAGCACTGATCAGATCACGGTGGTCTCGCTCCAGATGGCCCAGGGAGACGCCCGCCGACTCGCTTCCGCGCCGACGGGACAGATCAGCGTGGTCATGGTGCATGGAGGCGGGAAGTGACGCTGGTGGCCGTGTGCA
This sequence comes from Streptomyces sp. NPDC047072, assembly GCF_040643855.1. NCBI lineage: Bacteria > Bacillati > Actinomycetota > Actinomycetes > Kitasatosporales > Streptomycetaceae > Streptomyces > Streptomyces sp. NPDC047072. Next base: position 60,027 of record NZ_JBEYVC010000034.1, read on the forward strand.
GTCTGAAGGGCTCCCCGGGGGTGACCACGGCCGCCTTGGGCCTGGCGGCCGCGTGGCCGTCCGCGCAGCAGCCGGTGGTTGTGGAATGCGATCCGGCCGGCGGTGATCTGATGGCCCGCTTCCGCCTGGAGACGGCTCCGGGGCTGACGACCCTGGCCGCGGCCGCCCGGCACAGGGCCGAACCGGGGCTGCTCTGGGAGCACACACAGCGTCTGCCGGGCGGGCTGCCCGTAGTGGTGGGTCCGCCTGGGGCGGCCCAGGCCCGCGCGTCGCTCGCCCAGCTCACTGCGACGAGGAGCGGAACGTTCCGACGAGCCGCGGACCGCACTGGGACGGTCGTGATCGCCGACTGCGGACGGGTCGATCCGGATCCCGCCGGTCTCAGTGTGATCCGGGAGGCCGACGTCGTGCTGCTGCTTGCCTGGGCTCGCGACGACGCTCTGGCTCATGTCGCCACGTGGTGGCAGGCCGTTACGGGCTGGTCCCGGCGTCCCTGCTTCGTACTTGTCGGTGACGGCTATGCGACCGACGAGGTCGCACGGGAGCTGGACATCGAGGTGATGGCGCGCGTCCCGGAGGATCCGAAGGGCGCAGCCGCTCTCGGTGGACGACCTGGGCGGCGCTCGGCGGTGGCCAGGTCGCCGCTCGGCAGGGCCCTTGCCGAAACCGCCGAGCTGGCCGCTACGCGTGTCCTCGAACATCCCGGCCAACTGCCCGTGCAGGCCACGAACGTCACTACCAGGGCGAGTCACGTCGAGCCCGCGGCCGGTCCGAGCAGCTATCCGACGCAGATGTGGAGTGAGGTACGGCGATGACCGACCCGGAGAAGAGGTACGCGACTCTGCCGTACGGAGGGGTCCTTCCTCCAGGGAGCGGGCAGGCATCTGTTCGCCCCGCACTGTCGAACGGTCTCGGTGTTCGCCGGATGCAGACCGAGCCGCCGGCCGAGCAGTTGCGGATACATCTGCGCCAGCGGCTCTCGGAGCGGATGGCACAGCAGATACGGGATGACGACGCCGGCGGCCGCCCACCCATGACCGATGCCGCCCGGCTGGCCCTGGCGGAGAAGATCCTCGCGGATGCCGCCGAGGAGTACACGCAGGAACTGCTCACGAGCGGCCAGACGGTGGTGGCGCCGGACGTCGAGCAGACGGTGATCACTACCGTCCTGAACGAGGTGTTCGGGCTCGCCGGTCTGGAACCGCTGCTGCACGATCCGCAGGTCGAGAACATCAACGTCACCGGCGATCGTGTCTTCGTCCGCTACGCCGACGGCCGCCGCGATCGCCTCCCTCCGGTCGTCGGCTCCGACGCGGAGCTGGTGCAGCTCATCCGCGACCTCGCCGCCCGGAGCGGAGTCGAGGAACGCCGCTTCGACCGGGGCAGTCCTGGGGTGAGCTTTCAACTACCTGGAGGGGAGCGGGCGTTCGCGGTGATGGCGGTCACCACCCGCCCCTCGCTGTCCATCAGGCGGCACCGCTTCCAGCACGTCACCCTTGCCCAACTCCGTGAGAACGGCACCCTCGATCCGGGCCTGGAGTCCCTGCTCGCCGCGATGGTCCGAGCGAAGAAGAACATCCTGATCACCGGCGGGACGGCCATCGGCAAGACCACGATGCTGCGCGCTCTGGCGTCCGAGATCCCTCCGTGGGAGCGCCTGGTCACTGTCGAGGACGCCTTCGAACTCGGCCTGGATGCCGATGAGTACGCTCATCCGGACGTGGTGGCCATGCAGGCACGCGAAGCCAACATCGAGGGCCAAGGCGCAGTCAGCCAGGCGGAGTTGGTGCGATGGGCACTCCGCATGTCCCCGGACCGCGTGATTGTCGGCGAGGTCCGCGGCCCCGAGGTCATTCCGATGTGCAACGCGATGTCCCAGGGCAACGACGGCTCCATGGGCACACTCCACTCCTCCACAAGCCGGGGAGCGTTCACCAAGCTGGCCGCCTACGCCGTCCAAGGCCCGGAGAGGCTGCCGCTGGAGGCCACCAACCTCCTGGTCGCGGGCGCGCTCGACTTCGTCGTCCACCTGGACAAGCCCCGGGGCCACGACGACCGGCGGGTGGTGTCCTCGATCCGGGAGATCGTCGACGCCGACGACAAGCAGATCGTCTCCAACGAAGTCTTCCGGCCCGGCCCCGATTTACGCGCGGTCCCCGGGGTGCCGTTGCGCACCGAGACCATGGAGGCCTTGGTCGCGGTCGGCTTCAAGCCGGAGGCAATCGAGCGCGCCGAGTGGATGCGACACCGTCCATGAACGGAAACGTGCCACTGATGGGACTCTTGGGCCTCGGTGCGGGATGCGGGCTGGTGCTCTTGATGCGTGCGTGGCGGGCCCCCGCCGCTGCCGCCGATCCGGCTCGCCGTCCGCGACGGCGCGGGCCGCGTCCCGATGCCGGACGTTGGCTTGCGATCGCGGTCGGGGCAGGGCTGTTGGTCGGGGCCGTCACCGGGTGGGTGGTCGGCGGGCTGCTGGCGGCGATGGGTGGCTGGAGCCTCCCGCGCATTCTTGGCTCCGGCACGGGGCAGCGCGATCGGACCGCGCGGATCGAGGGCATCGCGGGGTGGACGGAGATGTTGCGCGACACCCTCGCCGCCGCAGCCGGCCTGGAACAGACGATCACGGCCACAGCCTCCGCGGCACCGGAAGCCGTACGACCTCAAATAGCAGAGCTGGCACAGCGGTTGGAACACGGCGAGCGGCTGAAACCCGCCCTACGGCACCTTGCGGACGACCTTGACGAACCTACGGCCGACCTGGTGATCGCCGCTCTGATCCTGGCCTCCGAGCACCAAGCCCGGCAGCTTGCCCTGCTCCTCGGTGAACTCGCCGCCACCGCCCGCTCCCAAGTGGAGATGCATCACCGGGTCGAGGCCAGCCGGGCCCGCACCCGTACCACCATGCGCGTGGTGGTGATCACCACCCTGACCTTCGCGGGCGCGCTGATCCTGTTCAACCCTCAATTCCTCACGCCGTACGACTCCGTGACCGGGCAACTCGTACTCCTCCTGATCGGAGTGCTGTTCACGGTCGCCTTCGCGTGGCTGCGCCGCATGGCCCGCATCGAGGAACCGGACCGGTTCTTCAAAGGGATCGAAGACGTCGGCCACGCAACCGAGGCGGCTGCGCCGGCAACTCGGGAGGTGACCTGAATGACTGCGCTCGTACTGCTGGGCGTCGGGGTCGGCCTCGGCTTGTGGGCACTGGTGGTGTGGTTGATACCGCCTCGCCCACCCTTGGCCGCCCTGATCTCCCGGCTCAACGCCGTGTCCGCCCCGTCGCCGATCCTTCGGGCCGACCAGGGCGGTTGGGCTGTACGCCTCGGCAGGCCCTTCACTGGCCTGCTGCGCGCCGCCGGTCTGCCCGGCCGAACCATCGGCCAAGACCTGGCCATCACCGGACGGTCTCCCGAAACCCATCTGGCGGAGAAGGCCGCGCTCGCGCTGACCGGGCTTCTGCTGCCCGGCGTGGTCGGCGCTCTCCTGGCTCTGGGGGGACGCCCACTGCCCTGGTCCGTACCGCTGGGAGCCGCGCTGGCCTTCGCGGTCAGCGGGTTCCTTCTGCCGGACGTGACCGTACGGGCCGAGGCCGAGCGCCGACGGGACGCCTTCCGTCATGCCCTTGGTGCCTACCTCAACCTGATCCACGTACTGCTCGCAGGAGGAGCCGGGGTCGACGGCGCCTTGAACGACGCGGCCGGCATCGGGCACGGATGGTCCTTCCAACAGCTACGGCGTGCCCTCAACACCGCCCGTCTCACCCGGACGTCCCCCTGGACGACCCTGGGACAGCTCGGCGAGGAACTCCAGATCAGCGAGTTGACCGAACTCGCCGCTGCCCTCTCGCTGGCGGGCACCGAGGGCGCGAAAGTACGGGCCTCGCTGGCCGCCAAGGCCGCCGGCATGCGGCAACGCAGCGGAGCCGAGGCCGAAGGCAAAGCCAACGCCGCCACGGAACGGATGGCCTTGCCCGGCATCCTCATGGCCTTCGGCTTCATCATCTTTGTTTTCTATCCCGCCCTGACTCAGATCACGAACTCGCTGTGATGGGGCGGCCTCTACACCGGAAGGAACCTGATGTCTTCGCCGAACTCGCTCCTGACTCGCGCTCGTTCCTTCATCCGAAGGCATTCCAACGACATTGGCGGCGTCACCACCGAGCAGGTCATCTGGATCGCGGGCCTCGCTGCTCTCGCTCTCACCATCGTCGGCATCTTCGGCCCGGAGATCACTGCCGCGGCGAAGAGCGTGGTGTTCAAGTAGGCCGTGGCGACATGACACTTACCGAGACCAGACGGCGACAGGACGCCTTGCCTCGGCCTGAGAGCCGCCCCGACGCAAGTCGGCTTCGGGACGAGTCGGGAGCGGTCACCACCGAGATGGTGATCATCATGCCGGTACTCCTGACCATGGTGCTGCTGCTCGCGCAGGCTACGATCTGGTGGCACGCCCTCCATATCGCCCAGGCGACAGCGTCCGATGCCCTGGCCGTAGTCAGAGTTGAGGACGGCACCACCGCCGTCGGCCAGGATGAGGCTCAACGAGTCCTTGACCAGCTCGGTCGCGGACCACTGCGCGGCACGCACGTCACCATCACGCGCACCGCTGACCGCGCCGACGTCCGGATCACCGGCACTGCCACCAGCGTCGTCCCGTTTCTTCATCTGCCGGTCCGCGCCCACGTTTCGGGCCCGGTCGAGCAGTTCCGCCCGGGCGGACAGGCGGCACCATGACACTGCTCCCGCGCACCGCCGGTCCTTGCCGGGCCGCGGGCCAACGGCAGCACACGGGCGAGTGCGGATCAGCGACGGTGGAGCTGGTGCTGACCATTCCCATCCTGGTCCTGATGCTGTGGTTCCTGGTCTACTGCGGCCGGTTGTCCGACACCCGGCTACAGATCGAGGACGCCGCCCATCAGGCCGCTCGTGCCGCGACCTTGAGCCGCAGCCACCCAGCCGCGGTGTCGGACGCCCGCTCGTCCGCCGAGTCTGCTCTCAACGGTGCCGGTGTTACCTGTCAGCGCCTGACCGTGAGCGTCCACGGCACCCTGCGAGCGGGTTCCACGGTCAGGGTCGTCGTCTCCTGCACCGTCGGCCTGCACGACCTGGCTCTGCTCCAAGTTCCGGGAACCACCGCCCTCACCGCCGAGTTCGCCTCGCCGGTCGACGTCTACCGCTCGACCATGACTGTCGCAGGAGGTGACGCATCGTGAGAGTGAGGCACCCGCTCCTTGTCGGTCTTAGCGGCCGAGTTACTGATGACCGCGGCCAAGTGACGCCATTCATCGTCATCCTCGCGGTCGCGATCGTGATGTTCGCGGGCCTCGTCGCGGACGGAGGCCTCGCGTTGGCCGCCAAGGTCCGAGCCATCGGTGAGGCCCAGGAAGCCGCCCGTGCGGGCGCCCAGGCACTAGACCTCGCGACGTACCGCACCTCCGGCACCGTACGCCTCGTCCCCGGCCAGGCCCACGCGCTGGCCCGGGCCTACCTGGGTTCCACCGGCGACGCGGGCACGGTCACCGTGAACGACGACACGGTCACGGTGACGGTCACCGTCCACCAACGCACCCAACTCCTCGGTCTGCTCGGCGTCGACTCTCTGACCGTGACCGGAACCGGCTCTGCCCACCCCGCCCGCGGCGTCCTCACGCCCGAACCCTGACTAGGCCCGGTCATGCGCGGACACGAATCACCGTCCCCTTCCCGGCTGACCCGCCGCGCACCGAGCCTGCTGCTGCGCGGTCTGCTTGCCGTGGCCGGGCTGACGGCGTTGGTTGTCGGGATCCCGTGGGGCTTGATCCGGTACATCGGCTGGCCGCTGCCGGGCCGCTTCCCGACGTGGTCATCGGTCGAAGCGGTCCTGCTCGCCCCGATGAGCACCAGCTTCCTGCTCAACACCCTGGCGTGCATCCTGTGGCCGGTCTGGAGCGCGTTCGTCTACGACGTCGTTCGCGTGATCGCGGAGGAGGCCCGGGTGTTGGTCCGGCCCGTGGTACCTCGCGCAGGCCCACTGAACTCTGCGGCTGCCGTACTCGTCGGCGCTGTGATCATGACCCTGCTGGCTCGGCCCAACGACCCGGCAACTGCTGTGCCGGCCTCCGTCCTCACGAGCACCGCCACCACAGCGAAAGCTACAACTCCCATGCCAGACACACTGGTTGCCGCTGCACAGCCCGCCGCAGCACGGGCACAGGACCACAGGCGCACGACCGCGACCGTCGTGGTCGAGCTGCCTCACGACGGAATCTACGACAGCCTCTGGCGCATCGCGGACCGCACCCTCGGCGACGGGAACCGTTGGCCGGAGATCTACGCCCTCAACCGCGGCCACCCCCAGCCCGACGGACGCAGCCTGGACACGCCTGACCTGATCCGTCCCGGCTGGATCCTCCGTCTGCCCTATGAGTCGTCAAACCCGCGCCCCGGCGAACCTGGCGGTGGTGAACGGACCAGCCCGACGCCCGAATCTCCGCGTCCTCCGGATACCAGCGCCCCCGCAGCGCCGAGCCCTTCACCCTCACCTGAAACCGCTCCGCCCAGTACACCGGCGGCTCCTTCCACCCCTACGGCACCGTCGGCCTCCGCCCCGGGGCGCGATCCTCATGGTCCCGGCGTCAGCCTGCCGACCGGAGCCTTCGTCGGTATCGGCCTCGCCGCGCTGGTCACAGCCGCTCTCCTCACCGTCCGATGGCGCCGACGCGTGAGCTACCTCCCCGGCAGCGGTGAACGCGACGACCTGACCATCGCTCCCGTCGTACGCGCTCTACGCGTCGCCCACGACGATGCCGATCTACCTGACGACTCCGAACAACCCTGTCCTGGCCTTGGTGACTCCGCCCGACCGCATTCGGAATCTCCTGCACCAAGCACGTCTCCACCGACGGGTGAACGACTCATCGGCGTCAAGAACGGCCAGGCGCTCGCCTGGAACATCGCTCGGTCCCGCGGACTCGGCTTCGTCGGTCCAGGAGCCCTCGACGCCATCCGGGCCCTGCTCATCACCCTGTTCGCCGAACCCCAGCCGCTTACCGCTGGCGCGGTCGAGATCCTCATCCCGGCCTCCGACGTCCGCACCCTGATCGGCGAGCACGCGGACCTCCCTGCCCAGCTGCGTGTCGTCGACGACCTGGATGCGGCGCTGGACGTGATGGAGGCCGAGCTGCTCACTCGCACACGCACGGGCCCCGAGGCCGGCTCCGCGGGGACGACGCCGTCCGCCCGTGACTTGGTGCTCGTCGCCACCCCTGCTCCCCACGCCTATCGCCGCCTGCAAGCCGTCCTCGACAACGGCTCCACCTTTGGGTTGGCCGGCATCCTCTTCGGTCAGTGGCGGCCTGGCGGTACTGTCCGCATCCGGCCCGACGGGACCGTCGCAGCGAGCAGCGCCTCCTGCGCTGACCTACTCACGGGTGCACGGCTGTTCACGCTGCCCATTGTCGATGCCCGGGCTCTGCTGGATCTCCTCCGCGACTCAGAAGCTCCCAACTCCCGTCGTTCTCAACGAACTTCAGCCGCTCCGGAGGTGTCGCTTCCTGAATCAGACCAAGATGATGAACCATCTCCTCCTGGACCTACGAGCACAAGGCACCGCCCCCGCCTTGCTAACGGTCGCGTCACCCCCTCGAAGGCCGAGCAGCCGAATGACGATGCCCAGCGGCCCCTCCGGCTTGCTGTCCTGGGCCGTACCTGTTTGACGCACCACCCGACCGGCAGCGACGAGTACGCCGATCTCAGTAACTCCCTCGCGCCCAAGCAGCGCGAAGTCCTTGTCCACCTCGCTCTTCACCGCGTGGGGGCTCGACGTGAGGTTCTGACCACCGCCATATGGCCCGACGCTCCCAGAGACCGCCCGTACAACAGCTTCCATGCGACGCTGAGCCAACTGCGACGGGCATTGCGCACTGCGACCAACGACGCGCTCAGCGACGTGACCCTCCACGAAGACGGTCACTACCGCCTGGACCGCAGCCAGGTCACGGTTGACTTGTGGCACCTGCAAGAAGCCCTGGAGAACAGCCGCGAGGCCTCCGACGAGCAGCTCCGGCGCACGGCTCTGGAGCGTGTTGTCCGGCTTTACGCCGGCGACTTGGCCACCGATCTCACAGCGGAGTGGATCGAAGCTCCCCGTGAGGCTCTCCGGCGTGACGTACTGGACACTGTCAGCGCGCTGGTTCGTATTTTGCGCGACGCAGAGCCGGAAGAAGCCTTGGCCCTCCTGGAAAGGGCCCGCACCCTGGATCCTTACAACGAGGCCATCTACCGTGACATCGCTCGATTCCAAGCCTACCTTGGACAGCACGACTCGATTTCTCGTACCTTTTCGTTGCTCACCAGGAAGCTGGCCGAGATCGATCACGAGCCGAGTCGGGAGACCATAGCGCTGCGCGATTCTCTCCAGCGCCCTCGGTCGGCCAAGCACGCCTCAGGCGGAAGGGGAGTCGGCTGACGGCCCCCATGGAGTGCAGGAAACTCACTCAGCTGTTCCCAGATTCCTCGATGCGTCGGCGCTCTCGCGCACGTTTCAAGAGATCCGCGTTCAACTCCGCCCACTCGGCCAGAGGTGCCACCACGACGAGTAAACCCTGCGCGGCAGAAGTCAACTCGTATGCTGCACGGTAGGGGAACACAGGTTCTCTGTCGTGCCTGACGAGTTCTCCCTGCTCCAGGCGTCGAAGAGTCCTGTTCAATGTGCCGTCTCGAAGGTAGTTATGCTTTTTACCCGGCCAGGCACTTCCGGTCTGAATCGATCGAATGGCATCGAGGAGAGCCGTGTACTGAAGTGGACCACCGTGCAGGGCGACGAGAACGTCCCAAGTCCATTCGCCACTCATCAGATGTCGCGTATTATGAATACCACGCAGAAAGCGCTCATCATCTGGTGCCAAATAACTCTCCGGGTTCTGTCGCTTGCGCCCGCCAAATCTGTGAGGCACCTGGCCTTCGTCCGGTTCATGCTGCACTGAGCCGCGTCGACGCCAGCGGCCTAATCGATCGGGCACGAAACTCTCCTTTATCTCCTCGAACCCCCAGTCGCGCAAGCAGTCTGGCACGCTCCTCGCATCATGGACAGGCTGTACACAGAAGTTATGCACAGTGCAGTCCACCTGTGCCTCACGGCGGGCAGGAGTCACGTGCCCCGACGTGCCGGGTGGCCCGGTGATCCACTGCGGAAGCCGTGCGGTGCAGGGCCCGCGAGCGTAGTGTCAAAGGAATCATCCGTGGCTCAGACTGGCGCCGCTACGGAGACTGGTGACATGCGATTACCCGACCTCGGAATTGCAGCAAACCACGCTGCCTTCCTGCTGAATCGGTTGCTAATGTCGTAGTCCACACTGCCGATGGTCGCGTCCACCCGGAAGTCGCGCCCGGGCGATTGCTTCTACGACGGAGTGCCGGGGGGTTCGGCTGAGTGTGGCACCAGCCAGATCGTATGAACCACGGTTCGTCTGAACCGAGCCAGACTGGGATACTTGCCGACCTGCTCCCGGCCGTCTGGTCCGGCTTCCTGCCTCGGTTCTTGTCTGTCTTCCGTTCCCGCTGCCCGTTAGAGCGGAAGCTCGGTGCTGCCCCTTGTTGCAGGTAGACGGGATTTGGCCCCCGCCAGCGCAGCATGCAACTGGGTGGCAAGTAGGCACCTGAACAAACGGAAGGGCAGGGCTGGTGGGTGGGAGGATCGGCTTGGTTCGACGGTGGCGGTATTTCGTGACGCGAATTTCCCCATTCTTTATTCCTGGCCAATTCCCCTTCCGTTTCCTTGCTCGCGTCAATCCAACCGTATTCTTGCCTGATGGTGCAGCTTCGAACCGGTGGAATTCATCACCTGTGACCTTGGGTTCTTTCCGGGGGTGATTCAGAAAGAATGCTGCGACTTCTTGCATTGGCTAGGAATTGCGAGATAATTGAATTACCGAGGCGCAGTACACTATGGTACGCGTCGCGAACGACCGGAGACGATCGTGAGCAATCAGTTATCCGGAGGGGAAAACCCGGCGGACCGCCGAACCAGGCAAGTCGCAGCAGAAGACATGAAGCGCTTGACTGCGGCGGACTTCGCGGAGCTGCAAAGGATCGCGCGCGGATACTGCCGTACCGTCGATTCGACACGTTCGCGTAAGCGGATGGACGGAAGCGCGACGGTCGCCCGTAGCGGCGGCGCTCTGTACGGCACAGACGACGTAAGCGACGACGTGACGCAGGACGCCGTTTTGATCTTCGCAAAGCGGTTGGGTGACATCATCGATACGTGTGAAGTATCGGCCGACTGGGTTGCTACACGCGAGCCCTCCGCGTGGCAGTACGTTCGGCGAGACGGCGAAACGATCGTCGTCACCCGTAAGACGCTCCAATACTGGGCAGTCAGGGACGCTGCCGCACGGAACGGCTACAGGTTGGACGTCAAGCCGGAGGAAATCGACGCCACCCCGGGAAAGCAGATCACGCGTGGAATTCCGCATGCGGACAAGCTTTCTACCCTGGCCGTGACCCCGTACCTGTCGGGAAACAGTGAGACGATCTTCCGCGCGGCGTGGGGCGATGGGAGCGAATATCCGACGTTGCGCGGGATGCTCGGGCACGCGACCAACGCGGATGATCTCGGTCGTGCTGGCGTCATGGGCAAGACGGCGCAAGAACTGTACGGCGGCCCGCTCAATTCGTCGTCAAAAGTGCAGCGTGCGCGAGACGCGGGAATCAAGGAATGGCGCGCTCTGTCCGCGTCGCTTGACTCCGTGCGGGATGAGTTGGTCTACCGCAGTACGCGACAGCAGAAGAATGACTAGGACCCCCTAGGCTTCATTCAGAGTCCCCCGACCGTGTCGGTCGGGGGACTCTGTCTATGTTCAAAAAGAATTCTGAAGATCGGGATTTGGTGGACTCCGGGATACGTATTTAGGTGAGAGGCTGATCGGATGCTGGGTGAGTGATGACCTAGGGTTCGGCACCTTTCCGGCGTGTAGAAAAATTTCACGATGGTTTTTGCTTGATCGGTAATCGGATGGTTCCGGGTGACGTATCTATGTGAGAGCGAATTTCGGCAGAGCTCCACTTCAGTGCACGTCCCGCACGCGCGCTGATTGGGGTGCTCATGCCGGAGCACCCATGACCCGTAGGAGAGGGATCATGGAAACCGCAAGCGCGATCGAGTTAGTTGATCACGTGGTCTACAAGCCGGGTTGGACGTTCACCGCCCGCGAGCACACGAAGAGGTTCGAGGGCACCATCGTGGTGCGTGTCGACTACCCGGCGCGCAACAGCAACCGGGACCAGGCTCCGGCCGGTTACCCGGAGGAGATCACCACGTACGCGGAATTCCCGATGGTGATCAAGGACTGCACCGACGAGGACCTGTACGCGGCCCTCCTCCATGTGATCATGTCCATCGAAGAGCACGAGGCTCGGGAGTTCCTCCGTGTGCGGCCGACCCATTGGGCGCCTTTCCATCCGCACCGGGCGAACGGGATGCGCCGTTGGGCCGCCCGCAACGGCAAGAGCGACCTCATGAGCGATCTTCAGTTCGGCATCGCGTGAAGCACGGACGGGCTCTCTGCCTGATCGGCTGGTGTGCAGTGACGGTCTGTGCGCTCGGTCTGGTGGTCGTCTCGGCCCACTGGTGAGTCCGCCTGCCGCGTGGCATGGGTGCGGCACTTCGGCAACGGGGTGCCGACGTCCGTCCGTTGCAGGCACGTGATCGAGGAGAGGGATCATGCGACTCATCCACGATGCCACTGCGTCCACCGTCGAGCCGGGCACCACGATCCATCTGGTGTCCGGCCCGAAAGCGGGCCAGGCATGGCGGTTCGAGAAGATCACCGAGCACGCGACCGATGGGCACCGGGTGCTCGCCTCCCGGTTGCATCCGAAGTTCGGTCGGATTCACTGGGAATTCCACCCCGAACTGTTCGGCTGCTCGGTGGAGATCGATGTCCACTGGTACGCGGACCGGCAGCGCGTACTGCGGGCTGTTGGCCACGCGGCCACGACGGCGGTGAGCGCGTTCACCGCTGCCGTTGTCGCCTGGCTGGTCCACGAGTACGGCAACGCTGAATGGGGCGGAGTGCTGGCCGTGTTCGGCGTCCACGCGGGGACCTGACTGCTGGGCCATGAGGGGCGCACGTCCATGCCGGGACGTGCGCCCTTCTGGTCTTGCAGCCCGCAAGACTCCCGCCATGCCGGGCGGGACCGTGATCAGCTGGAGAGGACTGGTCATGGACACTCTGACGACGTCTGCCGTCGCTTCCCTGTACGACGAGCTGTTTCTGAACGGCGGGTTCACGATCATGATCTGCCCGGACGGCAGCGCCTATGTCCCCGCCGACGGGTACGCGGTAAGCATCACCGCGACGCAGCACACCGTCTCCGCTGCGGCGCCGTTCGAGGCGTTCGCGGACCTGGTCCGCACTGTGACGACGCAGTACGAGAACGTCGTCGGCCTTGGCGGCTGGTTGGCCGACGGCGTGGTCTACGTCGACCCGGTCGAGATCATCCCCGACCGGGAGCCGGCGATCTTAGCCGGGAAACGACGAGAGCAACTGGCGATCTTCGATCTGGCGGCACAAACGGAGATCACGTTGTAACTGCCGCACCGCAGAAGGCGCATCACGCGATGGTGGTGCGCCCTTCTGATCGTGCGCCGGGCAGGCCGGCGATCTCCGTCGAGCCTGCCTCCACCCCACGGATGAGGGCCCCCGAGCGTCGCCTGCGGGGATGCCGCCCCGTGGCATCCGCATCTCGAACACGGATGCCTGGCGCCTCGGTGGCCCTCACAGTCCCGGTCTTTGGAGAGGACAGGACTATGCCCAAGCTTGCCACGGAATCGTGGTCGGTGCGCCGGGCACTGGCTGCTCGACAGCCGTTCACCACCTACGGTGCCCTCCGTGCCACGAGCGAGCGCAACTACTGCGTAGGACGCCTTCCGGATCAGTGGGCCGACCGATACCGGGCGGACGCCGATGCCGGACACATCGTTTACCAGGTCTACAGCTACAGCACGCCCATCGCGTGGGTGCTGGACGACGGTGCGGTCGTTGTGCCGCAGGTGCGCTACTCGCTCACCACCACCCGCCACCAGGGCCTGCTGTACGCCCTGGACAAGACCCCCGACAACTTCCCGCCGGACGTTCCCCGTGAGCGCGTGTCCGCACCCACCCAGGGGCCTGGGAGCTGGGACTGGCCCCGCGCGGACGGCTACCCCGTTGGGGATGAGGGCCGGAGCGGTCGCGGCTGGGTCTCGCGCATCGAGCGTCTGGAGCGGTCCCTTCGCGCGGACTTCGCGCCAGTGCGGATGGAGTACAGCGAGAGCTACAGCGTCCGTCAGGGCTGGGCCACGTCGTACGACGTCGGTCCCGCGTCCGGCGTGGAGCAGGTGGCTTGATCATGAGCTACACGATCGAGATCACCCGCCACGTCGTGAGCTACCGGACCCGGGCGGGGGTCACCCCGACCGGGGGCCGGTACGGCGGTGAATGGATGGACGGTGACTTCCGCACGATCGAGCCGCCGTTCACGACCTGCGAGTCGTACGACGAGTACGACGCGGAGTGGTGGGAGGGCGACCTGATCTCCTGGGCGGTCGACAGGATCGACCCGACCGGAGTCACGGAGCCGTCTGCTTCTCCTATCGGCAACTCCGCCTCCGACTACGCCTGGTTCAGCGGCCGTTACGAAGATCCATACGAGGGCGACGGCAGGGTCACCGAGACATCCGTACGGCTCACCGGTGACTGGTCCCCGCGACAACGCGCGGAAGTCTTCCGTGCGGTGAGCCGATGAGTTGAACAGCACAGACTCCCGCACCCTCTCAACTCCCCCGCGCAGGAGGGGGTGCGGGGCCATTCCAGGGATGCCGCCATGCCGGGCAGCGCCCCTGGCCCATGTCCTGATCTGAAGGAGAGAACGAGATCATGAGCACAGAGGAGACCACCAAGGTCAGAGTCGACGACAACGAGGATCTCTCGCTCGATGACCTGCCGGTCACTCGTGGCGACGAGGCCTATTTCGCGGTGAACGAGCGAGCCGTGGAAGGAGTCAAACTCCTTCCGCTCACCGAGGGTGCGTGATCAAGGTGACCGCGCTCGCCGCACTCACGCCGGAGCGGTTCGACGCGCCGCTGTACGAACTGCCGCCAGAGGAACGGCCCGAGGGGCTACGGGATTTCACCGTCACCGTGGCCGGACCCGAGCGATACGACGGGGAGAAGCCCTACACATATGTCGTGCGCGACCACACCACCGAAGGCGCCTGGATCCAGGCTCTGACCTGGCACATGAGGACGAACGAGACCCTGGATGCGCACGTGGTCGCGTCCGAGTCGCACGCAGGGCTGCCGCCCTCCGACGCCGGTTACTTCTGGAACGATCTGCGCCCCGAAGAGCAGCTCGCTGCGGTGCCGGCACCTTCAGGAGAGGCCGAGCAATGATCATGAGTGAGAAGCATGACATCAAGATCGGTCGGCGGGTTCGTCATGTTGACGGGGGCGACCGTACCGCGATCGTCAAGCGGTTCTACGCCTACCCGCTGGTGACCGTCGAGTGGGAGGAGACCGGGCGCGAGTCGACCGAGAACATGGCCTAC
>NZ_JBEYVC010000035.1:0-74393 GCF_040643855.1 Streptomyces sp. NPDC047072
GGGCGCGAGCTGGAGCTGACCCGCACCGAGTTCGAGCTGCTGGAGCTGCTGGTGCGCAACGCCGGCATCGTGCTCGACCACTCCAGCAGGGACCCCGCCGCGCTCACCGCGAACCCGACCGCGGCGAGGGCCGCCGCCACCCCGGCCGCCGCCGTGAACGCGGCCTCGGGCCCCGCGCCGAACGGGTCGTCGCGCAGTCGCGAGGCGATCTCGTCGCGCACCACCACCTGCGCGGGGTCCATGTCGGGCCGGGCCCGCAGCGCGGCGGCGACCTGCCCGGCGGTGCCCGGTTCCACCGTGAGCCACCACTCGGTCGGCAGCACGACGGTGTCGTGGCGGGTGTCCAACTCCCGGTTCACCGACCGCAGATCGACCAGCAGCGCACCGCCCGCGGAATCCCCGGAGGCCGTCGCGGTCGGCAGCTCCCGCACGGCCCGCACGATCCGCACCGACAGGCTCTCGCCGCCCAGCGGCACGTCCACGCTCTGTCCGACGGCGGCGCCCGCGGAGGCGAGGAACCGGTCGGTGGCGACACCGGCGAGCGTCCCGGCCGGGGGCTGCGGGACCGCCAGGCTCACGGTCAACACGCCGAAGTTCCAGGTCTCTTCGGCGGGGACGTACCCCGTGCCGTAGCCGACCACGGTCCGTCCGGACCCCGAACTCACGCGCGGCCGGGTCGGTTTGGCGTCGTCGTCCGCGAGGGACGGCTGGGTGTCGGTGTGGGAGACGGCGGTCCAGTCGGTGGACAGCGGCAGCCGCCGTACCTTCCCCCGCGTATCCGTGGCTGTCAACTCGCTCATGGTGAACCGGTGTTGCTCGGTATCGCCGTGCGGCTGCGTGGTCACCAGCTGGACACCGGTGAGGGTCAGCGGGCCCGCGGCGAGGGCGATGTCCACCGGGTGGGTGCGGCCGTCGGCCGGGAGCGGACCCGCGTCGACCCGGAACGGGATGCCGTAACGGTCCACCAGCACCAGGGTCACCTCCGCCGTCGCGCCCGGCGTGCGGGAGCCGTCCAGGCGTGCCGTCAGCCGGAGTCGGGCCGTACCCGCGGGCACCTTCGTGCCCCGTGCCGCGCCCTTCGGCGCCAGACCCGCGAGCGGCGGTCCGGCGGACAGGTCGGAGCGCAGCAGCAGCGCGTCGGCCGCGGTGGTGGTGTCCAGGGCCAGCACGGTCGCGATCCGGCTGCCGGACAACGGCAGTTCGGAGCGTACGGCGGGGGCGGCCTCCCGTACGTGGGGGACGGCCGCGTACTCCTCGGTGCGGCCCGGCCCGACGTCCCCGGCGGCCAGCACGCGCACCGGCGCCCCGGTGCGGAAGTCGGCCTGGTCGGACTGCGAACGGTCCCAGGAGGCGCCCTGGCCGATCGCCAGCACGCCCAGCGCCGTCGCGAGGACCAGCAGCAGCACCGGGCCGGCGCCGCGCAGCGGGCGGCGGGCGATCTGCCAGCCCGCGAGCGCGGCGG
Organism: Streptomyces sp. NPDC047072; assembly: GCF_040643855.1. NCBI lineage: Bacteria > Bacillati > Actinomycetota > Actinomycetes > Kitasatosporales > Streptomycetaceae > Streptomyces > Streptomyces sp. NPDC047072. Next base: position 1,463 of record NZ_JBEYVC010000035.1, read on the forward strand.
TCAGCCCGCGCCCGCCGGCCGCCCGGCGCTCGGCGAGCCGGGCCATCGGCGGCAGCAGCCGCAGGGTCAGGACGGTCCCGGCCAGCAGGGCGAGTGCGGGCGCCGCGACCAGCAGCGGGTCCACGCCCAGTACGCCGGACCGGTCGTCGCTCACCGCGCCGGAGGTCTGCCGGCCCAACTGCCAGTACGCGACGGCGGCCACCGCCAGCAGCCCGAGGTCCGCGCCCGACCGCACCGCGCCGGGCAGCGACCGGGCCCGCCCGCGCGCGAAGGACGACGTCAGGGCGGGCAGCGTCACCGCCAGCGCGCAGCCGAGCGCCACCGCGGCCGCCACCAGCCACACGCCCGGACGGCCGGCCCACGGCACCTCCAGGCGCAGCCCGATCCGCGCCAACGGCCCCTGTCCGGCGAGCAGTCGGGTCAGCGGGCCCGACAGCAGCGGGGCACAGGCCAGCGCGGGCAGGGCCAGCAGCAGTGCCTCCAGCGCGGCGAGGCCCGCGACCCGGGCGCGAGTGGCGCCGCGCGCCAGCAACAGGCGGCTCTCGCCGGTGCGTTCACTGCTCAGCAGGCCCGCCACCAGCAGCAGGGCGCAGCCGGCGAGCAGCACCAGCTGGAGCGCGACGATCAGCAGGGTGGAGCGGGAGACCAGCAGCGAGCGGTCGATCCGGTCCAAAACCTCCGGCAGCGAGGTGGCCGCGGTCGTCGCACCGCCCAGCGCGGACTGCTTCTTCAGTGCCGCGTTCGCGGCGACGGAGGCCCGGCGCAGGGCGTCGATACGGGTGGTCGTCGCCGTCGAGAAGTCCGCCGACGCGACCCAGCCGGACGGCCCGACGCTCACCGTCCCGTCGGCCAGCGCCGTCGGATCGGCCAGGAGGGGACCGTACGTCGTGAAGTCGAGGGTGGTGACCCCGCGGCCGCGCAACTCGTCCAGGAGCCAGTACGGATCGTCCGCGCGCACCGGCCGGTACACCCCGGTCACCACGATCCGTACGGCCGGTCCGCGCAGCCGGTCGGTGACGGTGAGCCGCGCACCCGGCGCGAGACCGAGGGAGTGGGCGGCGGCCTGCGGGAGCGCCACCTCGACGACTCTGTCGGCCGAGTCGGACGACTGCTCCGCGACCGTCCCGTCCTGCGGGTCGGGCGTCTGCCCCGCGCCGTCTCCGTCCGCCGGCCCCGGCATCCGCCCCGCGACGATCCGCACCCGGGTCGGGTCCAGCGCCGCGAACAGGGTCAGGTCCGGGTCGCCGGAGTGCCTGGCCGCCGGCTGGAGCGAACGCGGCAGCGCGTACGGTCCCGAGCGCGGCAGCGTCCGTACGGTCACCGGCAGGCCGTCGAAGGCCTGCCGCGCGGTCTCTCGTACGGCGGTGTCGGCGGCCGTGCGCCGCACCTCGGGTACGTCGGCCTTGACGACGAGGGCGGTGTCGGCGGCGTTGCGCGGGTCCTGGAGGGCATGGCGCAGGGCGGCGTCGCCGATCGCGCCCGAGTAGGCGGTGAGGGCGGCGAGGACGGCCGTGGTCAGCAGGACCGTCAGCAACGCGGCGGCCGGCAGCAGGCGATGGGCCCGCGCGCGCAGCAGGACGAACCGTGCGATGCCCCCGAACCCCGTCACCCGGCCCCCCGCCGTGTTGTCCAGACCTCCGGGCGATGCTGGCAGAGGGGCGCCGTGCGGGTAAGCGTTTGTGGACCGGGCTTGACCGGATTGTGACCGGAATCCGGCGTCCTGCGACCGGAATTCGGTATTCAGCGCACGCGCTACACGGGACGCGCGGGATCTAGTCCGGGGTGTTCACCATCGACGCGGCCGCGTACGTCAGGTAGTTCCACAACTGGGTCTCGTGCTCCTCGGACAGGCCGAGTTCGTCGACGGCGGCACGCATGTGCTTCAGCCAGGCGTCGTGGGCCGCGCGGTCGACGGTGAAGGGCGCGTGCCGCATCCGCAGCCGGGGGTGGCCGCGATGGTCGCTGTACGTCGTCGGGCCGCCCCAGTACTGGATCAGGAAGAGCACCAGGCGCTCCTCGGCAGGCCCCAGGTCCTCCTCGGGATACATCGGCCGCAGGAGCGGGTCCTCCGCGACCCCCTCGTAGAACCGGTGGACGAGGCGGCGGAAGGTCTCCTCCCCGCCGACCTGCTCGTAGAAGGTCTGCGTCTGAAGCGTGCCGCGCCGAATCTCTTTCACGTACCCCATGGTCTCAGACGGCCCGGCCCAGGACTCAAGGCTTAGGACCTCTCCCGCGCCCAGGGTGCACAGTGGACGTATGGGCGTGCACGCTCTCGGCAAGGAGCTCGCCGGCGTCGCCGACGCGGCGCGGGCGGCGTTGGTGCGGGAGATCGACGCGGGTGGGGCCTGGGACGCCGACCCGGTGTGGCGGGAGGTGTTCGCGGCGGTGCCGCGGCACCTGTTCGTGCCGTACTACTACGTCGGCGTCCTGGGCGGATACGAGCGCAGATGGGGCGAGCACCCCGATCCGGCGGCGCGCGAGCGCTGGGTGCGCGGGGCCTACGCCGACGCCCCGCTCGCCACCCGGCTGCGCGACGGCGAACTGCTCTCCTCCAGCAGCCAGCCCTCCCTCATGGCGATGATGCTCGCCGAACTGCGGGTCGAGGACGGCCACAGGGTCCTTGAGATCGGTGCCGGTACGGGATACAACGCGGCGCTGCTCGCGCACCGGCTCGGCGACGACCTGGTCACCACCGTCGACCTGGAGCCCGAGATCACCGAGTCGGCCCGACGGCACCTGGCGGCGGCCGGGTACCACCCCACCGTCGTCACCGGCGACGGCGCCCGCGGGGTGCCCGAACGAGCCCCCTTCGACCGGATCATCGCGACCTGCGCCCTGCCGTCGGTACCGCGCGCCTGGCTCGCCCAGTGCCGCCCCGGCGCCCGCGTCCTGACGCCGCTCGCCAACGGTCTGATCAGCCTCACGGTGGACGACCACGGCCGCGCGGAGGGCCGCTTCCTGCCCACCCCGGCCTACTTCGTCCCCCTGCGCGGCACGGCCCTGCCCCCGGCCCAGCCCCGCCAACTCGGCGGAATCCCGCGCCGGGCCCGGGAGAACGAACTCTTCCGTTTCCTGCTGTCGCTGACACACGGCAGCCTGGAGCCGCAGGAGGCGTACGCGCTGTGGGAGCGGGAGGGGCAGCCTCGCAGGGAGCGCTACGGCATCACGCTCGCCGGCGAGAGCGAGTGGGCGTGGCTGGACAGCCCGGAGGGACCGTACATCTGGTCACTCCGGGACTGAACGCCTCGAACCAGCCGTGAACTACGGGCCTAGCCGCGCCGGATCGTGATCGTCGTCCACGCACCCACGTGCACCCGGTCCCCGTCCTGCAACGGCACCGGTACGAACGGCGTGATCGGCTCCTCCGCGCCGTTCACCGTCGTCCCGTTGGTGGAGTTCTGGTCGACGACCGCCCACGTGCCGTCCGGCTGCTGCACCAGTACCGCGTGCTGGTGCGAGACGCCCGGGTCCTCCGGCGGCACCGACAGGTCGATGTCCGGGGTGTCACCGGTGGAGTGCCTGCGGCGGCCGATGGTGACCTGGTTGCCGGTGAGCGTGCGCTGCTGCTCGGGGGAGTAGGCGGGGAGGTTGAGCCCCGCGGCCTCCGGTCCCGAGCGCTGCATCATCGCCATGAAGTACTCGCGGTCCGGGCCGATCGTCGCCGTCCAGGTCGCCGGTCCCTGCTGGAAGGGCGGGGCGGGCGGTGCCTGGGTGGAGCCGGGCTGCGGGTAGCCGTAACCGCCGGGACCGCCAGGGCCTCCGGGGCCGCCGCCGGGACCGCCGGGGGCGGTGGAGGACGGCGGGGAGATCACCCAGTCGTCGTTGCCGCCGCCGAAGGGCGGGCCGCCCGGCTGCGGACGGTTCGTCTCCTGCGGGAAGGCGGGCGGGGCGGACGCGCCCTGCGCCTGGAAGGCCTGCGGCGCACCGCTCGTGGCACCGGGGCCCGCGGGCGGGGTCGGGCCGGGGGGCGGCGGGACGGGACGGGAGGGGTCGCCGGGGAAACCGGAACCGGGGCCGCCGGGGCCTCCGCCGGGACCGGGACGTGAAGGGTCGCCGGGGAAACCGGAACCGGAACCAGGACCGGGGCTGGTCGCGCCGGGTCCGGGCCGGGACGGGTCGCCGGGGAAGCCGCCCGGTCCGCCGGGGCCGCCGGGTCCGGGACGCGAGGGGTCACCCGGGAAACCGGAGGGTCCGGGGCCGCCAGGTGCGCTGGAGCCGGGCTGCGGGTAGCCGTAGCCGCCGGGTCCGCCAGGGCCGCCGCCGGGACCGCCGGGGCCGGGACGTGAGGGGTCGCCGGGGAAACCGGAACCAGGACCGGGGCTGGTCGCGCCAGGGCCGGGTCGGGACGGGTCGCCGGGGAAACCGGAACCTGGGCCGCCCGCGCCGGGACGTCCGGGGTCGCCGGGGAAGCCCTGCGGGCCCCCGGGACCGCCACCGGGCCCACCGGAGCCGCCGCCCGGACCACCCGGCCCGGGACGCGAGGGATCACCGGGGAAACCGGAACCGGGGCCGGGGCCACCGGAGCCGGGCTGCGGGTAGCCGTAACCGCCGGGACCGCCAGGGCCACCGGGGCCGCCGCCGGGTCCACCCGGACCGGGACGCGACGGGTCACCGGGGAAACCAGGAGGGCCACCGGCACCCGGGCCGCCAGGCCCGCCCGGACCCGACCGCCCCGACTGCTCCGAGCCGAAGGGGATCGGTTCCGCGGGGCGGTTCACCTGGGACGGACGCGAGCCCTGGTACTCGTACGAGTCACCGCCGCCCCCGAAGGACGGCCCGGGCCCCGACTGCTGCTGGAAGTGCGAGGGCGGACCCGCGGAACCGGCCGACGGGCGCGGGGCCGCCGGGGTGTACGAGGTCGCCGTGTTCGTCAGGAAGTTCCACCGGCACTCCTCGCAGAACGGCGCACCGCCCTCACGGGGCGTACGGCACTGCGGGCACAGCTCCGGCTCGTGGTCCGGCACGGCGGACAGATGCGGACGTCCACCGGGCTGACCACCGGGGCTACCGGGCGGCGGCGGGAAGCCGTAGCCGCCCCCACCCGGTGCGGGCGGCGGCGGAGGGGGCGGAGGCACGGCACCGGCCATGCGGTGACCGCAGACCTCGCACCAGTCGTCGGAACCCGACTGGTGTCCGTTCGGGCAGGTCGGCATGTCGGCGCTTCCCCCTCTCGAGTCAGGGAACAAACAGGTCGTTCTTCGGTCACTTCTTTACACGAACAGTCTTTGTCGACCGTGTTTCGAGGGTCATCTCGTCGGCGGTCTCGACCTTCGGCTTCAGTCGCACAGTACCTGTCGCGGCATCGACGACGTCCACCACCTTCGAAAGCAGTTTCGCAGTATCCGCGTTCCCCGAGGCGCTCGCGAGCTGGACGGCCCGGCCCAGTTTGGCCGTCGCTCCGTCGATATCTCCCGCTTTGCGGAGGTCCAGCCCCTGCTGGATGGCCTGGGCCAGTTCGGCCTGGCCCGTGTAGTGCGCGACCTGCGGGTTGATCGACGTCGAGGCGACCATGTCGTCGGTCCACACGGCCCGTACGAGACCCTGCGCGCCGAGGTTCCCGGCGCCGCCGTCGGGCTGCGGGACGACCAGGGATACCCGGGCGGCCAGCATCTCCCGGCCCAGCTCCGCGGCCGGTACCTCGACGCAGACGTGGTAGTCACGGGACTCGTCTCCCCAGGACCCGGTGGGGTAGTCCCCGGCGCGCGGACCGGCCTCGGTGCGCCGGTCGGTGAGCTCCTCGACGGTGGGCGCGACCTGCTTGACGAACTTGATCGTCGTACCGACCGGCGTCCAGACCCGCAGCGAGACGTCCGCGACCTCCTTGCCCATGGCCGCCTCCATCATCTGCGTGAAGTCGGCGGCGAGACCGGCCGGATCGGCGACGATGTCGGCGCTGCCGAGCAGCGCGGAGGCGATCCCTGTGACTTCTTTCACTTCCCAGTCGGTGCCCACGCCCCGCGCGTCACAGGTGAAGCGGCCGGCGCAGGCGTCGAGGGCGGCCTTGAGGTCCTCCGGCGACTCGTGTTCGTTGCGGCCGTCGGTGAGCAGGATGCCGTGCCGGATGGCGACCTCGGCCGAGGAGAGCAGCCGGTCGGCGAGGCGCAGCCAGGTGCCGATGGCGGTGCCGCCGCCCGCGCTGAGCTTGCGCAGGGCCTGCTTGGCCTGCTCGCGGGTGGTGGCGTCGGCGACGGCGAGCCGGCCGCTGCCGGGGTAGACCTCCTTGGCCACGTGCGTGCCGCCGATCACCGCGAACCGCACGCCGTCGCGCAGGGTGTCGATCGCGGCGGCCGTGGCGTCGCGGGCGTTGCGCATCTTGGTCGGCGGGTAGTCCATGGAGCCGGAGCAGTCGACCATGAGCGCCACCGCCGCGTCCGGGCCCTGGCCCGCCGACCAGAGGTGCGGCGCGGCGACCGCGCTGCCGATGGTGCCGCCGCCGGTCGCGGTGACGGTGACGATCGCGTTGACCTCACGGCCGCCCTCGGGCAGGTACTCGTTCTGGTAGACGTCCATCGAGAACTGCGGCACGTTCGACTTCGAGAAATTGGCCATACCTACTCAAATCCCCCTTGAAAACCCCGTGTTCGCGGGGCGACTGTGAACGGACCGGTCCCCTCCGGTCCACCGAAGCCTTCCCCCGTGTGCGCAGCCTCAGGCTTCAGGCCTCAGGCCGATCCTGCCCCTTGCGGCGGGGCGGGGAACGGCACGACGGCCACTGTTACGTTGTCGTGGCCCCCGCCGTCCAGGGCGTGGCCGACCAGGACCCGGGCGCTGTGCAGCGGATGCGCGCCGGCGTCGAGCGGCACGGCCTCGGCCATCTCCTCGGCCGCCTCCGCGTAGTTCCACAGGCCGTCGGTGCACACCACCACCACACCAGGCCGGTCCGGCTTGAAGGAAGCGGTGTGCGGGTCGAGTTCGTAGGCGTCCGCGCCGAGCCAGCCGGTGATCGCGTGGGCGCGCTCGTCGGCGTACGCCTCCGCCTCGTTCATCAGGCCCGCGGCGACCATCTGCGCGGCCCACGAGTCGTCCTCGGTGAGCCGGGCCGGGGGTGAACTGCGGTCCGCCGGGACCCAGTAGGCGCGGCTGTCGCCGACCCAGCCCACCACGAGGAGGCTGGAGGTGACGACCGCGCCGACGAAGGTGCAGGCGGGGGCGTTCTGGTGCGGGGCGTGCTCGCGGGCCGTGGCGGGCTCCCGGGCGAGCGCGTTGACCGCGTGGGAGGCGGCGACGATCGCGTCCTGCATGGCCTGCTGGGGGTGGACGCCCTGCGGCAGGGCGGCCAGCAGCGCGTCCGCGGCGGCCCGGGAGGCGGCCATGGAGGCGGCGTCGGGGCGGGTCGCGGAGGAGACGCCGTCGCAGACGACCGCCACCGGCGCGCAGGTGCCGTCCGGCAGCAGGGCGTTGCCCAGGGCGAAGGCGTCCTCGTTGCGGTGGTGGCGCAGCCCGCGGTCGCTGACGGCGGCGATCGGGCCCGCCTCCTGCTCCATGTGGTCGCGCTCACGGGGCTGGGCGTGCCCGCAGTTCTCGCAGTAGCCGTCGTCGTCGACCCGGCCGGCCCGGCAGGCCACGCACACCTTGACTCCTTCGGGCAGGGTCGCGTGGTCCGGGACCACCCGCGGGTCCGGGGCCTGCAACAGATACGCGTCGGGCTCCGAGGGGCGGTCGAAGCGCACCCCGGAGGCGGGGGAGACCGGGGAGCCGGTGACCGGCCCGGACGGCGGCGGCTGCTGGCCGCCGGAGTCGGCGCCGTGCAGGTCGGTGGGCAGGTGGACCTCCGCGGGGTGGTGGGAGACCTCCGGCCAGGGGGCGCCGGGCGGCGGGGTCCGGCCGTTCATGACGATGGTCGGGTTGTCGTCCGGCCGTGGCGGTACGGCGGACAGGTCGTATCCGCACGCGCCGCAGAAACGGTCGCCCGACTCGAGCGGTTCCTCGCAGCTCGGACACCTCGACAACGAGGTCTGCTGGGGCATCTGCGACATCAACTACACCCACGTCCGGGGGCGGTAACGGTTGGCTCGTTCCACCAGGTCGATCCTCTCCTCGCCGCCCGACGCGAGCCGGGCCAGCGTGCGGTACGAGCGCTCCAGGCCGAACCGCAGTCCCCGCTCGTCCAGTCCGCTGCCGAGCAGCACCCGGGTCCCGGCGGCGGGGGCGACGGAACCCTGGCTACCGGAGAGTATCCAGTCCAGGGCCGCGCCCAGCACCTCCGCCGACAACTGCTCGCGGCGCGCGGGGTCCAGGCCGTACGCCTCCAGCGCCTCCACCTGGCCCGCGGCGGCGGTCAGGTCGTCCAGGAAGGGTACGTCGCCGGCGGTCGCGGTACGGCCGCGCAGCCGGGCCCGGACGGCGGCGACCCGGGCGGCGGTGTAGTGGATCGAGGACTCCGGCACGGACTCCAGCGTCTGCACGGCGCTACGGCGGTCCCCGGTGGCCAGTTGCACGCGCGCGAGGCCGAACGCGGCGCTCACATAGCTCGGGTCGGTCGACCAGACCAGGCGGTAGTACTCGGCGGCGTTGTCGAGCTGGCCGAGGACCTCCGCGCACAGGCCGAGGGCCAGCTTGGGGGCGGGCTCGCCGGGGAAGGCGTCGTAGATCGCGTCGAAGGCGAGGGCGGCGGCCTCGTGGTCGCCGGTGACGAGGGCGGCGACACCGCGGTACCAGACCACCCGCCAGTCGTCCGGCCGCTCCTCCTCCAGCGTCAGCAGGGCCTGGTGCGCGGTGTCGGCGTCGCCGTTCTCCAGCCAGGCGCGGATCTGCCGGAGCCGGGTCTCGGTCGACGCGGCGGGCGCGGCGGCGAGGGCGCCGAGCAGCTCCGAGGGCGCGGTGGTCATGAGCCCGGCGAGGAACCCGGCGTTGGGGTCGGACGAGTCGATGTGCGGCACCGGAAGAGCGAGCGAGGCGGCGCCGGCGTCGACGGCCTTGACGAGACCGGGCGCCCCGAAGCCGTTGACGGCTCCGCCGCCGGCAGAGAGGTGAGCGGCGGAGGACACGGCCGAGGAGGCAGCGGAGGCGGACAAGGCGGCCGAGGAGGAAGCGGCGCCGGAGAGCGGACCCGTGGCACCCGGTCCGGACGCCGGGGTCCTGCGTCCCCACCGGCCCGGTGGAGCCACCCGCGCGCCCAGCCGCGACACCTCACCCTCCAGCTTCGAGAACAACCCCGTGTCCGTGACGCGCAGTTCGGGGCCGAACAGGGTTGACAGGCTCGGGCGGGCGCGGCCGGTCTGCAGGGAGACGACCTCGCGCAGGACGCCCGTCAGCTGCTCGCTCATCTCCTGCGCGGAGGCGAAGCGGCGGGCCGGGTCGGGGTCGGTGGCGCGGACCAGGAGCCGGTAGAAGGACTCGTACTGCCGGAAGACCTCGATGTGGTCGGGGTCGGGCAGCGAGTCCACGAAGACGTTGGTGTAGCCCTGGAAATCCAGGGTGAGCACGGCGAGCGTCCGGCCGACCGTGTAGAGGTCGGAGGCGACCGACGGACCGACGTCGGCGACCTCGGGCGCCTGGTAGCCGACCGTGCCGTAGATGGCCGACTCCTCGTCGTCCATCCTGCGCACCGCGCCCATGTCGATCAGCTTGAGCTGGTCCTCGGTCTGGATGGCGTTGTCGACCTTGAAGTCGCAGTACAGCAGGTTGCGGCTGTGCAGGTGCCCGAGCGCCTCCAGCGCCTCGATGCCGTACGCGCACGCCTGCTCGACCGGCAGCGGATCCCGCTTCCCACCCGGCGTACGGCGCTCGTTGGCGATCTCCTTGAGCGACTTGCCGCCGACGTACTCCATGACGATGTACCCGTCCAGCGAGCCGGTGCGCTGGTCGAGGTGTTCCACGAAGTTGTAGATCCGCACGATGTTGGCGTGCTCGATCTCCGCGAGGAAGCGCCGCTCGGAGATCGCCGCGGCCATCGCGTCCTGGTCGCCGGTGTCGAGCAGGCCCTTGAGCACCACCCACCGGTCGGACACGGCCCGGTCCACGGCGAGGTAGACCCAGCCCAGACCGCCGTGCGCCAGACAGCCCACGACCTCGTACTGGCCGTGCACGATGTCGCCGGCCTTCAGCTTCGGCACGAAGGAGTACGGGTGGCCGCACTTGGTGCAGAACCCCTCCGTGCGCCCGCCGCGCTCACCGCGTGAACGACCCACCGGCGCACCGCAGTCGGAGCGCGAGCAGAACCGCTTGCGCTCAGGCACCTCGGGGTTCTCCAGGACCATCCCGCGCGGGTCGGGCCGCGGCACCCCGGGCACCTCCACCAGCCCCGCGCCGAGCCGGCCGCGGGTGCTCGAACCCGTGCCGGAGCCGGAGCTGCGCACCGACACCGACCGGCCCGTGGACTTCCCCGACAGCGAGCGCGAGAGCCGCCCCGACACCGAGCGCCGCGACTTCGACGACTGCGCGGACGTACGCGAACTGGCGCGGCTGGAGCGCGAACCGGCGCTGCCCTGCGAGTCCCTGCCGCCGGCCGTCCCCGTGGACGACGAACCGGCCGCGACCACCGGGGCGAGCCCGCAGGTGTCGCAGTACAGCTCGCCGCCGCCCATGTCCTCGTACGTGCCCTCGCAGCCCGGCCGTTGGCAGGTCCGCTGCGCCTCACTCATGACATCGACTCCCCCCTGCGGTCCTCGGGACCGCTCTGCCGCGGCACCCCGGGGGCGCCGAACAGGTCCGCGGCCGCCCGCTGGTAGCGCAGCACGGCCTGCTCGGCGACGCGCAGGTCGCAGGGCGCGCTCCACAGCATGCGGCGGGCCGCGTCGTACCGCTCGATGAGGAACGGGTCCTCCGCGAGGCCGTGCCGGGCGACCTTCGCCTTGTACGCGTCGAGGCGGCCGCGCAGTTCGGCGCGGACCGCGAGCGGCGCGGTGACCGCGGTCAACGACTCGCGGGCGCGCAGCAGTTCGTCCTCCGCCTTCTGCTCCAGGGACTCAAGGAGCGGGGACAGGCGGTGCCACTGGGCGTGTCTGCGGTACTCGGCGGCCGTCGCCAACTGCTCCTGCAGCACCGTCGGCGGGCCGCTGACCACCGGCACCTCCGTGGCGGCGATCTTCGCGAGGACCTCGCCGCGCGCGGTGCGCGCCTCGGCGAGGGTGCGGTCCGCGCGCGAGAGCACGTCCCGCAGCTTCACCAGCCGCTGCTCGGCGTCCTGCCGCACCGTGAGCACGGCGTCGATCTCCCGGCGCACGTCCTCCAGGGCTCGCGCCTCACGGTCGTAGGCCGTGGTGTCGGGGCGGCCGCCGCCCGGCGCCGAACTGCCCTGCGCGGGCACCCAGAAGGCGAGCGGGTCGGAGACCACCTGCTCGCGCAGCGCGGTGAGCGTGCGCGTGATGCGCTCCAGGTCGTCGCCGGAGGGGTGTTCGCCGGGGCGGACGCCGACCGAGTGCGCGAGCCTGCGGGTGCGCTGGAGTTCGGCGGAGAGGAGGTCTATCCGCGCGGGCAGCGCCGACCAGACCGCGTCGGCGGCGACGACCATGTCCAGGCTCGTCGCGTACAGCTCGTTCATCCGGTCCACGAGCGCGGCCAGCGAGAAGTGCTCGCTCAGCTTGCCCGAACCGCCCAGCAGCGTGGGCGCGTTGGCGGTCGCGGAGGCCGAGCCGGCGACCGTCACCGCCTCGCCGCGCAGCAGTTCGGTCAGCTCCACCAGGTCCTCTCGGCTGGACCAGCGGCGCCGCGAGCGGATCTCCCGCGCGGAGCGCAGCGCGTCGGAGTACGCGTCGAAGTACGCCCACAGCAGGGTGATCGACGCGTCGGCCGCCGTCCAGCGTTCCTTCGTGACGCCGGTGAGCTCGGCACCCTCCAGGAGTCTGCGGCCCGCGTGGTCCTGCAGGGCCAGCAGTGAGGTCTCGATCGCCTCGTGCTCCGCGCCGAGCCGCGCCAGCGCACGGTCCACCTCGTCCCGGTCCATCACCGGCCCGGCGGGGTCCGTGACGCCCATCGATCACCTCTCGCTGCGAGTCGTCGTCTGTAGGTTCCGGTCGCCTGTCCGTCAGCTCTTGCGCAGGTACTGTGGTGCGGGCGGCTCCGCTGTCGAGGAGTCCTTGCCCAGTGTCGCCGACAGCCACCTGTTGTACGACGCCTGCCAGCCGTTGTCCCGGTCCGCGCGGTAGTCCACCAGGATCCGGTTGACCCGGCGTACCAGATCGTCCGCATCGCTCTTCATCGCCACGCCGTAGTACTCCGTGGTGAACGGCTTGCCCTTCAGCTGCACCGTCGGGTCCTGGGCGGCCTGGCTCGCGGCGAGGGCGCCGTCGGTGACCACCGCGTCGACCTCGCCGAGCTGGAGCCTGACCAGACAGTCGAGTTGGTTGGGGACGGTGGTTTTCAGGTCCGTGCTGCGCGCGAGGTCGCCCGCCTTCTGGTCCTCCACCAGCTTGGTGTTGGCGGTGGAGCCGGCCGCGGTGCAGATCCGCTTGCCCGCCAGGGAGTCGTCGTAGCCCGTGATCGTCGAGGACTTGGGGGCGAGGACCTGCTGGCCGGTCTTGAAGTAGGGCGCGGAGAACGCCACTTGGCCCAGCCGGGTGCAGTTGATCGTCATCGTGCGGACGACCATGTCGACCCGGCCCTCCTGGATCGCGGGGATGCGCTGGTTGGTGGGGATCGCCTTGAACTGGACCGCGTTCGGGTCGCCGAGGATGTCCTGGGCGATCCGGTGGACCAGGTCGATGTCGAAGCCCTCCAGATCGGCGTCGGCGCCGCCGTTGGGGTTGCGGTAGCCCCAGCGGTAGCTGTTCTGGTCGACGCCGACGATCAGCTTGCGCTTCTCGCCGACCCGGGCCTTGATCCTGTCGATGGTCGTGCCGTCCGCGCCCGACGGGGACAGCGTCTGCTTCTCGGGGGCCGCCTTGATCGCCGGGTTCAGGCACGGGTCGTCGTCCGCCGCCTGGTCGGCGCGGGTCAGGCCCGGTCCGGCCGTGCCGGTGCTGCCGTCGCCGCGCGACTGGGTCAGTGGCAGCAGCAGCGCGAAGGCGAGCACCAGGACGCAGACGGCCGCCATCGCCCCGACCCCGCCCCAGCCCCTCAGAGCGCCCCGCACACGTCCACGCATCGTCACTCCCCCTTTCAGAGCCTGTGTCACCGGTACTCCGACAGCCTGCGCCCGATGCCCAGCACCGCGCCGGCCGCGCCCAGGACGGCGAGGACGGCGGCGCCGACCGACAGGCCGGTCATCGCGTCCAGGCCGTCACCGGCCGCCTGCTCGAACTCGCGCTCCTCGTGCCCCAGGGCCGTGTCCAGGCTGTCGTCGACGTTGTCGAAGCACTCGCCCGTGGCGCCCTTGGCGCCTATGACCCGCTGCAGCGCCGCCTCGTAGTCGCCGTTGTCGTCCTCCTCGCGGGCGGCGGCATGGCGCTTCTTCCACTCCCGCATGCTGCTCTCGGCGACGGCGACGGGCGCCTTGCCCGCGTTGTCGTCGGCGAGCCGCGCCGCTTCGGCCAGACCCTTGTCGAGGGTCTTCATGTCCTTGCCGAAGTCGTAGTCGTAGGCGTCGTAGGTGACGTCCTCGCCCCGGGCGTTCTTCTTCGTCACCGTCTGGGCGCCGCGGGCCACCAGGGTGAGGTTCTCGTTGCCGCGGGCCTTGAGGGAGGCGATCCGGGCGTCGTGCAGGACGTTCAGCGAGCGGACGCCGTGGTCGTAGGAGTCCTCCAGGCCCGCGCGGGCGACGGTGTGGCCGACGACCAGCCACAGCAGCACCACCGTGGTGGTCGCCGTGGCGGCGACCAGGCCGTGGTTGAGGACCCGGTTGGTGCGCCGGTAGTTGCGGTGCTGGGCCCAGGCGAGCCCGGCCAGCGCGAGGACGCCGAGGCCGATCGCGGCCCACGGATAGGGCGTGGCGTCGGAGTAGTCGGCGCGCAGCCGCTGGTTCTCGCTGGTGTAGAGCTTCTCCGCGGCCGGCAGCATGTCCTGCTGCATCTTCTCGTTGGCGTAGCGCAGATAGGCGCCGCCGACCGGGAAGCCCTGGCGGTTGTACGTCCGGGCCCGCTCCACCAGGCCCTTGTACTCGGGGAGCATGCGGTTGAGGTCCGTGACGGTCTGCGCCGCGGGGGAGTCCGGGTCGGAGTTCGAGGCGGCCTTGACCAGCCCCGCGGCGGCCTTGTCGATGTCCTTCTCGTACCGGGTGCGGGACTCGGGGGTCTCCTGGCCGCCGGCGAGGAAGCCGCTGGAGGCCGCGGTGTTGGCGTCGGCGAGCGAACGGTAGATGTCGGCGGCGGCGCTGCTGAGCGGCTGGCTCTTGTTCAGCACGTCGTCCGCGGCGGCGGAGCGGTCGGCGGTCTGCCAGGCGGTGACCGCGCCGAAGAGGACCACGAGGAGCGCGAGGGCGGCGCCGATCACCCGCAGCCGGCCCGGCTCGGTGGTGGCGGCCGCGCGCAGTCGGTCGACGCCCTCCATGAAGGCCGTACGACGTTCCCCCGCGGGGTCCTCGGGGGCCGGGGCCGGAGCGGTCTCCCGCGGGGCCGGGGACGGCGCGCCCGGCTGCGGTGGTACGGCCGTCATCGTGGGCACGCCGGAACCCGGCGGAGCCGCGCTGCTTTTCGGCGTCTGTGTCACTGTTGACCTCCCCCATGGCCAATCCGTCGCCGCAAGTATCGCTGCCGCCACCGACATTCGCACCGGGCTTCACTGGATCTTGATGCGATCGCAGTGAACCCCCGCGATGGCCGACTGTGTTCTGCACCACCCCTTGCCCATGAATACGCCGTGGGAATCGGTTCGGTTCCGTGGGGGGAACTACCGCTCGAAGTACGTCCGTGCCGTTGTCTGCACCTCCTGGTCCGCCCCCGCGCGATCCAGCCCCAGCAGCACCGCGCCCAGCACCGGACTCGCCGCCACCACCCGGGGTACGGCCTTGGGGGCGCGGTCCGCCAGCAACTCCCGCACCCCGTCCTCCAGCTGGGGATGCCGGGCCGCGAGGACGCTGCCGCCGAGCAGGACGGGGGTCTCCTCGTCGAGGAGGTCCAGGCGGGTCAGGGCCACCGTCGCCATCGACACCACCTCGTCGGCCAGGCGGTCGACGATCGCGCGGGCCACCGGGTCACCGGAGGCCGCCGTGGCGAACAGGACCGGGGTCAGCTCGTGGCGGCGGATGTGCTCGATGTGCTCCAGGTGCAGGGCCTCGATCAGGTCGAGCATGGTGGCCCGGCCGAAGTGGGCGGGCAGGGTGCGGGCCAGCGCGGTGGGAGCGCCCCGTCCGTCCTCCGCGCGGGCCGCGTGCCACAGCGCCTCCTCCGCGAGACCCCAACCGCCGCCCCAGTCCCCGGAGATGCGGCCGAGCGCCGGGAAGCGGGCGGTACGGCCGTCGGGGCGCATGCCGACGCAGTTGATGCCCGCCCCGCACACCACGGCCACCCCGCGCGGTTCGGTGACGCCCGCCCGCAGGATGGCGAAGGTGTCGTTGCGGACCTCGACCTCCGCGCCCCACGCGCGCGCGTGCAGGGCGGCCGCCAACTGCTCCTCCTCGACGGGGAAGTCGGCGTTGGCCAGACAGGCCGAGACGTGGTCCACCGACCCGACCCCGGCCGCGGCGAACGCCCGGCCCACCGCGTCGGCGAGCACGTCCACCGCCGCCTCGACGCCCACCACGGGCGGCCGGAACCCGCCGCCGCGGGCCGTGGCGAGGACGCTTCCGTCGGCCGCCACGACCGCGACGTCGGTCTTGCTGTTGCCCGCGTCGACGGCGAGGACACATGCGGTCATGCCCACGCGAGATGCTCCCGGTTGTGTGCGATCAGTCGGTCGGTGAGGGTCTCGGCGTACGCGTACTGGCCGATCAGGGGGTGGGCGAGCAGCGCCTTGAAGACCCGGTCGCGGCCGCCGCGCAGGGCGGCCGTCAGCGCCAGGTCCTCGTAGGCCGTGACGTTCGCCATCAGGCCCGCGAACAGCGGGTCCACGGCCGGTACCGGCAGCGGGGTCGGGCCCTTCGGGCCCACCGCCGCCTGCACCTCGATCACGGCGTCGTCGGGCAGGAAGGGCAGCGTGCCGCGGTTGTAGGTGTTCACCACCTGGTACGGGCTGCCCCCGCCGCCCAGCAGACTCGCGGCCAGGTCGACCGCGGCCTCCGAGTAGTACGCCCCGCCCCGCTTGGCGAGCAGCTCCGGCTTCTCGTCCAGCGCCGGGTCGGCGTACAGGGCCAGCAACTGCCGTTCCATCCCGGCCACTTCGGCGGCCCGGGACGGCTTGGTGCGCAGTTCCCGTACGACCTCGTCGTGCGCGTAGTAGTAGCGCAGGTAGTAGGACGGGACCACGCCGAGGCGGTCCGGGATCTCGCGGGGCAGGTGCAGGTCGGCGGCGATGGTGTCGCCGTGCTCGGCGAGCAGCTTGGGCAGGACGTTCTCGCCCTCGGGGCCGCCGAGGCGTACGCCGGTCTCCCAGGTGAGGTGGTTGAGGCCGACGTGGTCCAGGTGGACGTCGGACGGCGTGACGCCCAGCAGTCCGGCGAACTTGCGCTGGAAGCCGATCGCCACGTTGCACAGGCCGACCGCCTTGTGGCCGGCGTGCAGCAACGCGCGCGTGACGATGCCGACCGGGTTGGTGAAGTCGATGATCCAGGCGTCCGGGTTGGTGCGGCGGACCCGTTCGGCGATGTCGAGGACGACCGGGACCGTGCGCAGCGCCTTGGCGAGGCCGCCCGCGCCGGTCGTCTCCTGGCCGACGCAGCCGCACTCCAGGGGCCAGGTCTCGTCCTGCTCGCGGGCCGCCTGGCCGCCGACGCGCAGCTGGAGCAGCACGGCGTCGGCGCCGTCCACGCCCGCGTCCAGGTCGGAGGTGGTGACGATCCGGCCGTCGTGCCCCTGCTTGGCGAAGATACGGCGGGCGAGCCCGCCCACCAGCTCCAGGCGGTCCGCGGCCGGATCGACCAGGACCAGTTCCTCGATGGGCAGGGTGTCGCGCAGACGGGCGAAGCCGTCGATGAGCTCGGGGGTGTAGGTCGACCCTCCGCCGACCACGGTGAGTTTCATGTGAGGTCTAACCCTTCACTCCGGTGAGCGTGACGCCCTCGACGAACGCCTTCTGCGCGAAGAAGAACACGAGGATCACGGGGGCCATGACCAGCACGGTGGCCGCCATGGTGAGGTTCCAGTCGGTGTGGTGCATGCCCTTGAAGGACTCCAGGCCGTAACTGAGCGTCCAGGCACCGGGGTTCTCCGAGGCGTAGATCTGCGGGCCGAAGTAGTCGTTCCAGGCGTAGAAGAACTGGAAGAGGGCCACGGCCGCGATGCCGGGCTTCGCCATCGGGACGACGACCTTCAGCAGGGTGCGCAGATCACCGCAGCCGTCGACCTTGGCCGCGTCCACGTACTCGTTGGGGATGGTCGTCAGGAACTGCCGCAGCAGGAAGATGGAGAACGCATCCCCGAAGGCCATCGGGATGATCAGCGGCCACAGGGTGCCCGACAGGTCGAGCTGCTTCGCCCAGAACAGGTACATCGGGATGATGATCACCTGGGGCGGCAGCATCATCATCGAGATGACGAGCATCAGACAGAGGTTGCGGCCCCGGAAGCGGAACTTGGCGAGTGCGTAGGCGACCGGGATCGAGGAGACGACTGTAAGGACTGTTCCCAGTCCCGCGTAGATCAGCGTGTTCTTCCACCAGGTCAGGAAGCCCGGGGTGTCGAAGACCTTCCGGTAGTTGCCCCACTCCCAGGTGTGCGGGATCAGGTCCCGGCTCAGCGCCTGGGAGTCGCTCATCAGCGAGGTCAGGAAGACGAACACGAAGGGCAGCGTGAAGAAGAGCGCGGCCGCGACCCCGAGGGAGTGGACGGCGATCCACTCCAGGAACGACCTGCGCCGGGCCGTGCGTTCGGCGGCCGAGACCGGAGCCTTCACCTGCAGGGGTTTGTCCAGTACTTGGGCCATGGTCAGTCACCTGCCTGGATGAGACCGCCCCGGCGCCGCATCAGGAACGCGGTGAACACCATCGACAGGGCGAAGAGGACGAGGGCGACGACACACGCGGAGCCGTAGTCGAAGCGCTGGAAACCGAGGTTGTAGACGAGCTGGGGAAGGGTCAGCGTCGACTTGTCGGGGTAGCCGGGCTCGAACTGCGTACCGGCGCCCTGGATCACACCCGAGGCGACCTTCCCGGCGATGAGCGGCTGTGTGTAGTACTGCATCGTCTGGATGACCCCGGTGACGACCGCGAACATCACGATCGGCGAAATGTTGGGAAGGGTTACATACCGGAACCGCTGCCACGCGGAGGCGCCGTCCAGCTCGGCGGCCTCGTACTGCTCCTGGGGCACGTCGAGCAGCGCGGCCATGAAGATGACCATCAGGTCACCGATGCCCCACAGGGCGAGCAGGGTCAGGGCGGGCTTGGACCAGGCGGGGTCGTTGAACCAGCCCGGCGCCGGGATGCCGATCTTCGCCAGCACCGAGTTCACCGGCCCCGTACCGGGGTTGAGGAGGAACGCGAAGGCCATGGTGGCCGCGACGGGCGGGGCCAGATAGGGCAGGTAGAAGAGCGTCCGGAAGACACCCGTCCCCGTCTTGATCTTCGTGATGAGCAGACCGATGCCGAGTCCGAAGAGCACGCGAAGGGTCACCATCACGACGACCAGCCACAGGGTGTTGCGCAGGGCGGGCCAGAAGAAGGGGTAGTGCTCGAAGACGTAGGTCCAGTTCTTCGTCCCGCTCCACGTCGGCGGCTTGAAGCCGTCGTAGTGCATGAACGAGAAGTAGACCGTCGAGATCAGCGGGTACGCGAAGAAGACCGCGAAGCCGATCAGCCAGGGGGACATGAAGGCGGCCGTGCGCAGCGCCTGTTTCCGCTGCTTGGCGGCGAGGGTGATCGTGGCCATTACTTCGCCTGCGCGATGTCCGTGTCGATCTGCTTGGCCGCGCCGGCGAGGCCCTTCTTCAGGTCGGTGACCTTGCCGCTCTCGTAGGCGTAGCCGAGGTCCTGGATGGTCGTCAGGTACACACCGCCGTTGATCGAGGACGGGGCGGTCGTGGAGTTCGGGTTCGCGGCGATGTCGAGGAAGGTCTTGAAGCGCGGGTCGTACTTGAGCTTCGGCGACTTCAGGGCCGCGAGCGTCGAGGGCACGTTGTGGATGGCGTTGGAGAAGCCGACCACCGCGTCCGTGTCGGTGGTGATGTACTTCAGGAACTCCCAGGCCGCGTTCTGCTTGGTGCTGTTGGCGGCGATGCCGGCGATGGTGCCGGTGATGTAGCCCTTGCCGTACTGGTCCACCTGGTCGTCCGGGACGGGCAGCGGGGCGACACCGATCTCGAAGCCGGGCTTGGCGTCCACGGCCATGCCGAGCCGCCACTCACCGTCGAGCTGCATGGCCACCTGGCCGGTCTGGAAGGGGTGCTTCGGGCCCCACTCGTCGCCGAGTCCCGCGCGGTACTTCTCCAGCTTCTGGTAGCCGCCGAGGTCGTCGACGAGCTTCTTCTGGAGGGTGAAGGCGGCGGCGACGGCCGGGTCGGTGGCGATCGTGGACTTGCCCGCCTTGTCGAAGTAGGTGGGCGAGAACTGGCCCATGTAGTGCTCGGTCGTGGTCTCCCAGCCGTGGTAGTTCGGCATGAACCCGAGCTGCTTGTACGAGTCGCCCTGGGCGATCGTCAGCTTCTTGGCGTCGGTCTCGAACTCGGACCAGGTCTTGGGCGGGTTGGTGATCCCGGCCTTCTGGAACGCGGTCTTGTTGTAGTAGAGCCCGTACGCGTCGCCCAGCAGCGGCGCGGCGCAGCGGTCGCCGTCGAACTGGGTGTACTGGTTCATCGCGGCCGGGAAGGTCGTGTCCGGGTCGATCCCCGCCTTCTTGAAGAACGGGTTGAGGTCGACCAGCGCGCCCGAGGAGCAGAACTTGCCCACGTTGTTCGTGGTGAACGACGAGATGACGTCCGGGGCCTTGTCGCCGCCGGTGCGCAGCGCCTGGTTGATCTTGTCGTCGGTCATGTTGCCGACGACGTTGACGTGGATGTTGGGGTGCGCCTTCTCGAACCCGGCGACCAGCGCCTTCACCCCGGCGACCTCGGAGTCGGCGCTCCAGGCGTGCCAGAAGTTGATGGTCGTCTCCTTGGACGCGTCGTCGTCGGCGCCGGAGGAGGCCTGGCCGGTACAGGCGGTGGTGACGAGCACGGCGGACACGGTCAGGGCAAAAGCCGCCTTTCGGGCGGACGAGGGTATGGCTGTGCGCATGACGGGGTCTCCCAGGGACGGGCGGTGAGGTGAGGGTGTGGGGGAGTACGGGGGTCAGCGCGAGGTGTCGAAGACCTCGTCGCGGGTGGTGGCGAGCGCGCTCTCCAGTGCGCCGCGCAGCACGGGGTGTTCACGGACGGCGCCGACGACGAGCCGGGGCCGCGAGGCCGCCAGCTCCTCCAGTTCGTCCTGGACGAGGGCGCGCAGGGTGTCGCCGCCGGCGGTGAGCGAGGCACCGCTGAGGACGACGAGTTCGGGGTCGAGGACGGAGACGAGCGAGGCGAGACCGGTGGCCAGGCGGGTGGCGTAGGTCGTCAGGAGCAGCTGGTTCAGGACGGTGTCCTCGGTGGCGGCGCGCTCCACGAGGGCGGCGGCGACCTCGGCGTACGGGCCCGAGGGGATCCCTCCCATGCCGAGCTCGCGGGCGAGGTCCGGGATGGCCTGTGAGCCGGCCAGCTCCTGGTAGCCGCCACTGTTGGCTTTCGTCACATGCCGGACCAGGGGGGCGCCGGGAACAGGAAGGAAACCTACCTCCCCGGCACCGCCGGTCCAGCCGCGGTGCAGGCGGCCGCCGAGGACGAGCGCGGCGCCGAGGCCGCCCTCGTTCCACAGCAGTACGAAGTCCTCGTGGCCGCGGGCCGCGCCGAGCCGTTGTTCGGCCACCGCGACGAGGTTGACGTCGTTCTCGTACTCGACCGGCATCGGCAGGGTGGCGGCGATCTCGTCGAGCAGGGCGGGGGCGTGCCAGCCGGGGAGGTGGGAGGCGTAGCGCAGCCGGCCCGTGCCGGGGTCGAAGGCGCCGGGGGTGCCGATGACGAGCCGGTGGACGTCGTCGCGGGCGAGCCCCGCGGCCTTGACCGCGCCGTCGAGGGTGTCGGTGACCTGGCGGACGACGGGGGTGCCCGTCCTCCTGCCGGGGGTGGGCAGTTCGTACGACCCGACCGTGCGGCCGGTGATGTCGGCGACGGCGGCGAGGATCCGCTCGGGGGTGACGTCGAGCCCGGCGGCGTACGCGGCGGCCGGGTTGACCTCGTACAGCTGGGCGTTGGGGCCGGGCCTGCCCTCGCTGGTGCCGGTGGCCAGGACGAGTCCCGAGGCTTCGAGACGGGCGAGGAGCTGGGAGGCGGTCGGCTTGGAGAGGCCGGTGAGCTTGCCGATCCGGGTACGGGAGAGGGGGCCGTGCTCCAGTAGGAGGTCGAGCGCGGCACGGTCGTTCATGGCGCGGAGGGTTCGGGGTGTGCCTGCCATGTGTACCCCTCTCCTGGGACGGCTTCCGAGGGTGACTGTACGGAAGGTTGATTGTTAGGAAGGTTTCCTATCGGATGCAGGGAACATAGGTCTGGACCACCAGGGAGTCAAGAGGGGACGAACAAAGAACCCCCTCAGGAAACGGAGTCGTTACCTGACGGGGGTGGGCGGTGCGGCGGCTTCAGTCCTCCAGGAAGGGGGCCGTGTCCAGGGTGGGATAGGGGGCCGGGAGGGGGAGTGGCTCGCCGAGGTCCACCTTGACGTCGGTGTCGTAGTACGCCTCGGTCGGGTCGTCGCCGGGGAGGACCGGGTCCGTGTAGCAGTGGGCCGTCCTGGAGTGGCGGTCGACGAGGACGTAGACGGGGATGCCGGCGGCGGCGTAGGTGCGGAACTTGGGGCCGGTGTCGGTCTCGTGGTTGGTGGAGGTGACTTCACCGACGAGGGCGATCATGTCGATGGGGTACCAGCCCGGGTGGCGCTGGAAGTGGGACTCGTCGGGCGGGGTCGGCTTGCGCCGTAGTGCGTAGAGGTCGGGGATGACGAGGGCCGAGGTGGTGCCGGTTCTGTCGGTGGCGCGGTAGCCGTTGCCCATGCCGACGTGGTCGACTCCGGCCGAGTGGAGCTGGAGGACCAGGTCCAGCGCGGTGTCGCTGTGCCGGAAGTCCGGCGGTTGCAGTGGGATGCGGGCCACCCCGTCGAGGTACTCGGGGCGCACCGGCATGGGTGAGGCCTGTTCGTACCGGGCCAGTAGCTCGACGGGTTCCAGGTGGGTCATGAGGTCCGGCTCGGTGTTCATGCGGGAACTGTGGGGCGCCCTCGGTGTGGGAGGAGGCCCCATCCGCACGCATTCACTCGAACGAGTGTGCTGAACCGTTCCGCTTGTTCCGCTTGTTCCGGGGCTACTTCGCCCCCGCCCGCGGAGTCGCCGCCGGAGTGATCGGGGAGGCCGCCGCCGACTGGGCGGAGTCGGAGTTGGAGAACACCGAGGGGGGTGAGACCGCGGCCGCGATGTCGTCGGAGTCGGCGTCCGCCGCGGCGGCCGCGCCGCCCACGATCGGGATGTCCGCCGCGTCGAAGGCGTGCTTGATGCGCCAGCGCAGCTCCCGTTCGACCGTCATCGACTTGCCCGGCATGGTCTTCGCGGAGACCCGCACGACCATGGAGTCCAGCAGGACGCTGTCGAGGCCGAGGGTCTCGATCGGCCCCCACAGGAGCTCGTTCCAGGGCTCCTCCTTGCTCATCCGCTCCGCGACCTCGCCGATGACCCGCTTCACCTTGTCGAGGTCCTCGGAGGCCCGCACGGTCACGTCCACCCCGGCCGTCGCCCAGCCCTGGGAGAGGTTGCCGATCCGCTTCACCTCGCCGTTGCGGACGTACCAGATCTCGCCCTGGTCGCCCCGCAGCTTGGTCACGCGTAGGCCGACCTCGATCACCTCGCCGGAGGCGACGCCCGCGTCGATCGTGTCGCCTACGCCGTACTGATCCTCAAGGATCATGAAGACGCCGGAGAGGAAATCCGTCACGAGGTTGCGCGCGCCGAAACCGATCGCCACACCCGCGACACCGGCGGAGGCGAGCAGTGGGGCCAGGTTGATCTCGAAGGCGCCGAGAATCATCAGCGCGGCCGTGCCCAGGATGATGAAGCTCGCCACCGAGCGCAGCACCGAGCCGATCGCCTGCGAACGCTGACGGCGCCGCTCGTTGTTGACGAGCAGGCCACCAATGGTGGTGCCGTCGACCGCCTGGGCGGTCCGGTTCATCCGGTCTATCAGCTTGGTGATGGCCCGCCGCACGAACATTCTCAGGATGCCGGCGATCACCAGGATCAGCACGACCCTCAGGCTGATCGCGAGCCAGGTCGACCAGTTCTGCTCGACCCAGCTGGCGGCGTTCGTCGCGCTCTCCTGGGCGTCCTGGAGGGACGGGACCGTCACGGCGGACGGCGACTCCGAGGGAGTCGGCGTCGGCGACGAACCGGCGGCCAGTAGGACGGCGGACAAGGACACGGCAGGTACCTCCAGGTGCTGCGTCTGCCGTCCGGCCGGGCGGTCAAGGTCACGAAAAGGTCACCGGTACGGCAGACCAACCACACTAACGGTGCATCGTGTGGGGATCGTTGCAATGTTCGAGGGAGAGACGGTCCTCACCTGGGGATGAAGAAGGATGTGGTCGAAAACACTCCCAGCCCGTTACCGGGACATGGTGGCGTTTCTTACGGCCATGAGGGGAGACTGACCTCAGATCGTCCCGGCGCGAGCCACGCGCCGCCGACGCCCAAGGAGGCATCCGTGCCGCATGTCCTGGTACTCAACGCGTCGTACGAGCCCCTCGGCGTCGTACCGCTCCGCCGCGCGCTCGTCCTCGTCCTGGAGAACAAAGCGGTCTCCCTGGAGGAATCCGGCGCCTTCATGCACAGCGCGACCGTCACAGTCCCCGCACCCAGCGTGGTCCGGCTCAAGAGGTTCGTAAGGGTTCCTTACCGAGGCCCCGTGCCTCTCACCCGCAGGGCGCTCTTCGCGCGCGACGGGGGCCGGTGCATGTACTGCGGTGGCGTCGCAACCAGCGTCGACCATGTCATTCCGCGCAGCCGCGGGGGCAAGCACGTCTGGGACAACGTGGTGGCGTCGTGCCGGCGCTGCAACCACGTCAAGGCCGACCGACACCTGTTCGAGATCGGCTGGCGGCTGCGCCACAAACCCGCTCCACCCACCGGTCTGGCCTGGCGCATCATCGGCACCGGGCATAGGGACCCGCGCTGGCTGCCGTACTTGCAGCCGTACGGCGCGGAGGCCGCCATGGCCCGGATCGACGGCATCTCAGCCTGACGACGATCCGGGCCTTTGTGTTGCCGCGCATGGGCCCGGACCGCCGTCCTCGTCGGGGCGTGACGGTGAGCGGTGGACGGATGCCATCCGGAACCGGAACATGACGAAGAGCACGTTCTCGCGTCGTGCACGTCTGTCGGCGCGCCCACTGGGTAGGCCTGCGATGACCCCCGCCGTCGTACCCGACCAAGGAGGCCCCCGTGGCCGCACCGGCACACCTTCTGCTCCCGGCCCCCTCCAAACCCGAGGCGCCCGCTGAACACCTGTGCGTCTTCAGCGCCGAGGGCGCCTGCACCGAGGCCCCGCTCACCAGCGAGCCGCCCCTGCCCGACTTCGAACCCCTCACCAGCGAGCCCCCGCTGTCCGAGGCCGCCCCGCTGACCAGCGAGTCCGACGCCCACCTGGAGCCGTAGGTGGGGGCGCTCGGAGCGGAGCTGCGCCGGCTCGCCGAGTCCTACGGCGTCGCCACCTCCTACCGGCCCGCTCCGGACCGTACGGTCGAGGCCTCCGCCACCGCCGTCACCCTCGCCCTCGCCGCCCTCGGCGTCGACGCGGCCGACCCCGCCGCCGCGCTGGCCGCCCGGGAGCGCGACCTGCGCGCCCGCCTGCTGCCGCCCACGGTGGTGTGCTGGAGCGGCAGCCCGCCGGACTTCCTGGAGGGCCTGCCCGCGGGCACCCGACTGCGCATCACCACCGAACAGGGCGAGACCCGCGCCGCGGCCGACCAACTCCCTCCCGGCGTCCACCACTTGACGGCCGCCGCCCCCGACGGCCGTACCGGACAGGCCCACTTGATCGTCGCCCCCGCCCGGCTGCCCGCGCCGCCGGGACGGTCGTACGGCCTCCTCGTCCAGCTCTACTCCCTGCTCTCGCAGCGCTCTTGGGGCATGGGCGACCTCGGCGACCTCGGCGAGCTGACCGCCTGGGCGGGCCGCGCGCTCGGCGCCGGCTTCGTCCAGGTCAACCCCCTGCACGCGGCCGTACCCGGCGCCCCCACCGACCCCTCCCCCTACCGGCCGTCCTCGCGCCGCTTCCCCGACCCGGTGCATCTGCGGATCGAGGACATCCCCGAGTACGCCCAGGTCGGCGACCGCGCGCGGCTGGACGGCCTGGTGGAGCGGGCCGAGCGGCTGCGGGCCGCGGTGCTGGAGAAGGGCGCGCTCATCGACCGGGACGCCGTGTGGGAGCTCAAGCGGGAGGCGCTGGAACTCCTCCGTGAGTTCCCCCTCGGCCCCGGCAGACGCGCCGCCTACGCCGACTACCTGGCCGCCGAGGGGCAGGCCCTGGAGGACCACGCCACCTGGTGCGCGCTCGCGGAGGTGCACGGCTCCGACTGGAGCCGGTGGCCGGCCGGACTGCGCGACCCGCGCTCGCCCGAAACCGCCCGCGCCCGCGCCGATGTGATGGACCGCGTCGACTTCCACTCCTTCCTCGCCTGGCTCACCGAGAGCCAGCTCACGGCCGCCCAGCGCGCGGCCCGCGAGGCCGGGATGCCGGTGGGCGTCGTCCACGACCTCGCCGTCGGCGTGCACCCCGGCGGCGCCGACGCCTGGGCGCAGCAGGACCACTTCGCGGCCGGCATCTCGGTCGGCGCGCCCCCGGACGCCTTCAACGCGCGGGGGCAGGACTGGGGGCTCCCGCCGTGGCGCCCGGACCGGCTCGCGGAGTCGGGCTACGCGCCGTACCGCGGACTCCTGCGCGGCCTCTTCCGGTACGCCGGCGCGCTCCGTATCGACCACGTCATGGGCCTGTTCCGGCTGTGGTGGGTCCCGCAGGGGCACCCGCCCACCGAGGGCACCTACGTCCGCTACGACGCCGAGGCCATGCTCGCCGTCCTGGTGCTGGAGGCCTCGCGCGCCGGGGCCGTCGTCATCGGCGAGGACCTCGGCACCGTAGAGCCGGGGGTGCGGGAGGAACTGCGCGAGCGCGGGGTGCTCGGCACCTCCGTGCTCTGGTTCGAACGGGACTGGGAGGGCGACGGCCGCCCCCTGCCCCCCGAACGCTGGCGCGCCGACTGCCTCGCCACCGCCACCACCCACGACCTGCCGCCCACCGCCGCCCGCCTCACCGGCGAGCACGTCGAACTCCGCGACAGCCTCGGCCTGTTGACCCGCCCCCTCGCCGAGGAACAGGCGGAGGCGGCGGCCGACACGGGGGAGTGGCTGGAGGTGCTGGCCCGGCTCGGCCTCCTGCACGGCACCGGCGGCAGCGCCTCCTCCGAGGAGGCCCAGATCCAGGCCGTCCACCGCTTCCTGCTGCACACGCCCTCGCGGATGGTCGGGGTGTGGCTCCCGGACGCGGTCGGCGACCGGCGCCCGCAGAACCTGCCCGGGACGTGGGACCAGTACCCGAACTGGCGGCTGCCGATCGCGGACGGGGAGGGGCGGCCGGTCACCCTGGAGGAACTGGCGGCGGCGCCTCGGTTGCACGCGCTGATGGAGGTGCTGCGGTCCGGATAGCCGCCGGCGGGCTTGCTACGGCGGCCCGAGGGCTTCCCGCGGCACCCGGGCCCCTCCTTACGGCACCCCGGACGCGCGGCCCCGCGCACCGTTGGATACGTTGGCCTCGTGGACAAGAAGAACGCCCTGCGCGCCGGCGCCCTGGCCGCCGGTACGACGCTGATGATGCTGCTCCTGTCGTCCCCCGCCTCGGCGCTGACCCGTGACGACGGCGACGACCCCGGCACCGGCCTGAGCGTCGTCGAGACGCTGGGCCTTTACGTCGTGGCCCCCCTCGCGCTGTTCGCGGTCATCGCGGGCCTGGTGATCGTCCTGGACAAGTCCAAGGCGGAGCACCGGGTGCTCAGCCCCAAGAGCAAGCCGCAGGCCAAGGCCGGCTCGAAGGCCTGACCTCCGCGGGACTCGCCTCCGCGGGTCCGACCACCGCATTCTCCGGGGCGCCGACCCCGTCCCCGTACGCGCGCGCGACCGCCGTACGGGGACGAGGCCGGCGCCTTCGGTGTGTTCCCGGGCACTTCGGGCCCCGGCTCAGGGGCTCGGCGCCGTCAGATACCGCTGGATCGTCGGTGCCAGCCACGCCACGACCTCCTCGGGGGTCAGCGCCACGGTCGGCGGGAACCGCAGGATGTAGCGGGTGAGTGCGAGCCCCAGCACCTGGGTCGCCACCAGCCCCGCCCGCGCCGGGACCTGCTGGGGATCCGGACACACCTGACGGGCCACCGGCAGCAGCTGCTCCCGGAAGATGCTCTGCATCCGCTGCGCCCCCGCCTCGTTGGTCACACCGACGCGCAGCAGCGCCGTCAGCTCCTCGTTCCGCTCCCACATCGCGAGGAAGTGCGTGACGAGCGCCCGGCCCACGTCGTCCCGGGGCAGGCCGCGCAGGTCGGGGAGGCGTAGATCGACGGCGACGGCCGCCGCGAACAGGCCCTCCTTGTTGCCGTAGTACCGCATGACCATCGAGGGGTCGATGCCCGCGTCCTTGGCGATGGCGCGGATGGTGGCCCGCTCGTACCCGTCGGCGGCGAAGCGTTCGCGGGCGGCGGTGAGGATCGCGGCGCGGGTGGCGTCGGAGCGGCGGTTGCGCGTCTCGCCGCCGGTGCTGTCGTTCATGCCAACGAGCGTAGGCCAACGAGCGTGGGCCAACAAGTGTTTGCCAACATGTGTTGACTCGCTGCCCCGTGCGGCGCTACCTTCGTCAACGAGCGTTGGCAAACAACCGTTGGCAATCAGACGTTGGCAATCTGGAGGCTCCCATGAACAGCCCCGTGATCGTCGTAGGCTCCGGCCCCACCGGCCTCCTCCTGGCCGGCGACCTGGCCACCGCGGGCGTCCCCGTCACTCTCGTGGAGAAGCGCCCGCACGGGATCAGCAACCTCTCCCGCGCCTTCGTCCTGCACGCCCGCACCCTCGAACAGCTCGACGCCCGCGGGCTCGCCGACGGCCTGGAGGCGGCCGGTCAACCCCTCGACAGGCTCCGCCTGTTCGGCCGTCTCACCATCGACCTGACCGGCCTCCCCTCTCGCTTCAACCACCTCCTCGTCCTCCCGCAGTACGAGGTCGAGAAGGCCCTGGAGCGGCGCGCGGTCGAGGCGGGTGTCGACTTCCGCCACGACACCGAGGTGACCGGCCTCGCCCAGGACGCGACCGGCGTGACGGTCGAGGTCCGGGGGCCGGGCGGCGCCGCGGAGTCCCTGCGTGCCGGGTACGTGGTCGGGACGGACGGGATGCGCAGTGCCGTACGGGAGGCCATCGGGCTGCCCTTTCCCGGCCGCTCGGTCATCCGGTCCGTCGTCCTCGCGGACGTGCGCCTCGCCGAGCAGCCCGAGACGCTGCTCACCGTCAACACGGTCGGCGACGCCTTCGCCTTCCTCGCGCCCTTCGGCGACGGCTACCACCGGGTGATCGCCTGGAACCGCGCCCGGAACGTCGCCGACAGCGAGCCCCTGGACCTCGACGAGATCAAGGAGGTCACGCGGCTGGCGCTGGGCCGCGACTTCGGGATGTACGACGCCCGCTGGATGTCCCGCTTCCACAGCGACGAGCGCCAGGCGCCCGCGTACCGGGTCGGCCGGGTCTTCCTCGCGGGCGACGCGGCGCACGTCCACACCCCGGCCGGCGGCCAGGGCATGAACACCGGCCTCCAGGACGCGGCGAACCTCAGCTGGAAGCTGGCCGCCGTCGTCCAGGGCCACGCGGCGCCGGACCTCCTGGACAGCTACCAGTCCGAGCGCCACCCCGTCGGCAGGGCGGTCCTGCGCAGCAGCGGCGGCATCGTCCGCCTCGCCATGGCCAAGCGCCCCTGGGAGCTGGCGCTTCGCGCGGCCCTCACGACCGTCCTGGACCGCGTCCCCGCGGCCCGCCGCAAGGCGGTCGGCCAGATCACCGGCATCGGCTACGCGTACACCGCGCCCCGCGGCTCCCACCGCCTCACCGGCACCCGCGTCCCGGACGTCGCCCTGGCCGGCGGCCGCCTGTACGAGTCCCTGCGCGGCGGCCGCTTCGTCCTCGTCGCCCCGGACGCGTACGACGACCGGGGCGCCCACAAGGACCGCCTGACGGTGGATCGTTGGGCGAGCGACCGCCGTACGACGGTCCTGGTGCGGCCGGACGGATACGTGGCGTGGGCGGCGGACTCGGCGGACGCGCGAGAGATCGAGGCGGCGGTGGCCGCGCACGTGGGCAGGTAGGTCCGTCCAGCGGGCCTCAGTGGCCCGGGCCCCGCGTCCCCGTCAGCAGCTCCCGCAACAGGTCGGCCAGTTGGTCGGCCTGTTCTGGGTTGAGCGGGGCCAGGGCCGCCGTCTGTTCCGCGAGGCCCGCCGTCACGGCCTCGTCGATCAGGGTCAACCCCTTCTCCGTGAGGGTGACTTGGAGGGCGCGGCGGTCGTGGGGGTCGGGGGAGCGGCGCAGGAGGGCGGCTCGTTCGAGTTTGTCGAGGCGGCCCGTCATGCCGCCGGTGGTGAGCATCAGTGTCGAGGAGAGCCGGCGGGGGGAGAGGGTGTACGGCTCGCCCGCGCGGCGCAGGGTCGCCAGGACGTCGAACTCGCCGCGGGAGATGCCGTGGGGGGCGTACGCCTGCTCCATGCGGTCGCCCATCGTGCGCGCGAGGCGGAAGATCCGGCCGAAGATCTCCATCGCCCGGGTGTCGAGGTCGGGCCGCACCACGGCCCACTGCTCGATGATCGCGTCCACGGGGTCCCTGTGCTGTGCGCTCATGCGGCGAGTATCCGCCGCGATTCAGGTCGCCCGCAAGAAAGTGGCTTGATGGTAAGTAGCTTAGCGCTAAGCTACTTATATGAACCGGCCCGCGATCGTCCTGCTCACCGCCCTCGCCCCCGTCTCCTGGGGCACCACCTACGCGGTCACCACGGAGTTCCTCCCGGCCGACCGCCCCCTGTTCACCGGCCTGATGCGCGCCCTGCCCGCCGGGCTGCTGCTCCTCGCGCTCGCCCGGGTGCTGCCGCGCGGCGCCTGGTGGGCGAAGGCCGCGGTGCTCGGCGCGCTGAACATCGGCGCGTTCTTCCCGCTGCTGTTCCTGTCCGCGTACCGGCTGCCGGGCGGCATGGCGGCGGTCGTCGGCTCGGTCGGACCGCTGCTCGTCGTGGGGCTCTCGGCGGGGCTGCTGGGGCAGCGGCCGACCCCGCGGAGCGTGCTCACCGGGCTCGTCGCGGCCTTCGGCGTCAGTCTCGTCGTACTCCAGACGGCCGGGGCCCTCGATCTCCTCGGGGTGCTGGCCGCGCTCGCCGCGACCGCGTCGATGGCCACCGGCACGGTGCTCACCAAGCGGTGGGGCCGCCCGGACGGAGTCGGCCCGCTCGCCCTCACCGCCTGGCAGCTGACCGCGGGCGGCCTGCTCATCGCGCCGCTCGCCCTGCTGGTCGAGGGCACCCCGCCCGCGCTCGACGCCCGGGCCGTCGGCGGCTACCTCTACCTCGCCCTCGCCAACACGGCCGTCGCCTACTGGCTCTGGTTCCGCGGCATCGGCCGCCTCACCGCCACCCAGGTCACCTTCCTCGGCCCGCTCTCCCCGCTCACCGCGGCGCTCGTCGGCTGGGCGGCCCTCGACCAGACGCTGACGCCGGTGCAGGTGGCGGGGATGGCGGTGGCGTTCGGGGCGACGGTGGTGGGGCAGCTCGGGGGAAGCGGGAAGCGTGGGGGCTCCGCGGGGAGGGTGGCCGTGGGCGGAGGGCGAGGCGCTGCTGTGACCGACGGGGCGCTGCGGGCGGTCGGCACAGAACTGCGGGCCGGTAGCGGGGCGTTGTAGCGTCACACCGTTCTCGCGTGACGCGATTCCCCGGAGGTGCTCGTGGGCGGTGAGGTGTGCGCGGTGTGCGGGAAGCCGCTGGCCGCGCGGGAGGGGCGGGTGGGGCGTGGGTCGGTGTACTGCTCCGCCGCGTGCCGCCAGAAGGTGTACCGCGAGCGGCAGGGCGGCTCCGAGGGCCTCGGTGTGCAGGGGCTCATCGACGACATCGGGCGCAGGGCCGGGCGGTTGGTGCCGCAACCGCCGGGGGAGTTGTACTCCGGTGTCACCGAACTGGCCACCGCCGTAGCCCGGTTGCGGCGCGTGGCGCGCACGGCGCAGGACACCGCCCGGGACACGGCAAGTTCCGTAACACCGGCCCCCGTTACGCAAACGCCCGTAACACCGCCCCCCGTCACGGAACTCACCGAGACCGACTTCGCCGCCCTCGCCGAGCACCACCGGCGTGAGATCCAGGCCCACTGCTACCGGATGACCGGCTCCTACGACGAGGCCGAAGACCTCGTGCAGGAGACGCTGTTGCGGGCCTGGCGGGCGCGGGACGGGTTCCAGGGGCGGGCGAGCGCGCGGACCTGGCTGTACCGGATCGCCACCAACACCTGCCTCGATTTCCTACGACGGACCGCGCGCCGCCCGCAGCGCTACGAGCCGCTGCCCGGGATGGACCACGGCGACGAGGGCGCGGCGCCCGACCGGCTGACCTGGCTCCAGCCGTACCCCGACGCCGAGTTCGGGGAGCCGCGCCCGGAGGAGGCGGCGGAGTCGCGGGAGACCCTGGAGCTCGTCTTCCTCGCCGCGATCCAGCACCTCCCGGCCCGTCAGCGTGCCGCGCTGATCCTGCGGGACGTGCTCGGACTGACCGCGGCCGAGACCGCCGAGGCCCTGGAGACGAGCGTGGCCTCCGTCAACAGCGCCCTCCAGCGCGCCCGCCCCGCCCTGCGCGCGCGTCTGCCCAGGGAGCGCGCCGACTGGCGCCCCGCCGAGGTCACCCCCGGTCAACAGGCCGCGCTCGACCAGTACATGGCCGCCGTCGCCCGGCTCGACCTCGACGCGATGGCCGCGCTGCTCGCCGAGGACGTCGTCCTGACCATGCCGCCGAACCCGTTCTGGTTCGTCGGCCGCAGGGCGCTCGTCGACTTCGTCCGGGTCAGCCTCGATCCGGACTCCCCGGCCTTCCTCGGCCACTGGCGCTCACTGCCCGCGCGCGCCAACGGGCAACTGGCGGTGGGGAATTACGTCCGCAGACCCGGCACGAGCGTCTACCGGGCGCAGGTCCTGGACGTGCTGCGTTTCGACGCCGACGACCGGATCGCGGAGATCACCTCCTTCGAGCCGCACCTCTTCCCGGCGTTCGGGCTGCCGCTGCGACTGAGCGACCGATGAACGACCGATGAGCGTCCGGTGAGTCGTACGTCTGCATGGATGTCACTCACGACTCACCGGACCAAGGAGCTCCACCATGCTGCTCAACGACAGGACCGCGATCGTCTACGGCGCCGGCGGCTCGATCGGCGGCGCGGTCGCCCGTGCCTTCGCCGAGGCCGGGGCCCGTGTCCACCTCGTCGGCCGGACCCGCGCGACGCTGGAGGCGGTCGCCGCGGACATCAAGGGCGCCGAGGTCGCCGTCGTGGACGCGCTCGACGAGACGGCCGTGGAGGAGCACCTCGCGGGCGTCGGGGACGTCGACATCTCGTTCAACCTCGTCACCCGCGGGGACGTCCAGGGCGCTCCGCTGCTCGACATGCCGGTCGAGGACTTCCTGCGGCCGGTGGTGAACGGCACCCGGGCCGGCTTCATCACCGCCCGCGCCGCCGCCCGCCGGATGGCCGGGCGCGGCTCCGGAGTGATCCTCACCCTCAACAGCGGTTCCGCGCACGGCAGTCCGATGATGGGCGGGACCGGCCCGGCGGACGCGGCGCTCGACACGCTGGTGCGCAACCTCGCGATCGAGCTGGGGCCGCGGGGTGTGCGGGCGGTGGGGATCTGGGCGGCCGGGGTGCCGGAGACGCTGACCCGGGAGAAGCTCGCCGCGGTCAACCCCGACCTCGACGAGGTCGCCGTCCAGGGCATCGTCGACCACCTCGCCGGGATGCGGCTGACCCGCCGTAACCCCACCCTCGCGGAGATCGCCGCGACGGCCGTCTTCCTCGCCTCCGACCACGCGGGCGGCATCACGGGCACGTTCGTCAACGCGACGGGCGGGATGGTGTCCGCCTGAGGCGGCGGCCCCGCCACCAGGTGCGTACCCACAGGGCGTGCAGGCCGCCGAAGGTGACGACCACGGCGGCCCCGTCCAGGCGCTCCCCGACGGAGTGCCCGGGGCCGAGCCTGGTCAGCGCGCGGGCGAAGAGGGTGACGTCGGCGGGCAGGGTGACGGCGGCGAAGAAGGCGAGGCAGAGCGTGGTGCCGACGACGAGCACCACGCTGTACCCGCGCACGGCCCGCCGTTCGTGCGCGGGCAGTTCGAGGCTCGGGTCGGTTTCGCCGGTACGTCGATGCAGCACCCTGCGGGCCGTGTACCGGGCCTGGTACTTGGTGTACGCCACCCCGTCGCCGAAGAGGTCCCGGCACCGGGTGAGGTCCTGGAGGACGAAGTACAGGTCGGTGCGCATGAAGACCATGAGCTGGAACGGGAGCGGCAGCAGGGCGAGCATCGTCACGGCGGCGAGGATCCGGCGGGGCGTGCCGTCCACGGCGCCGGCGGCGAGCGCGGCCAGGGCGGCGACCGTCAGGTTGGTGGCGATGCCGGCCAGGTAGGCGGTCAACCGGTGGCGGCGCGGGGCGAGTTCGATACCGCTGATGTCCGTCTGCAGGACGAGGAACTGCAGCCGGGTGCCGAGCCGCATCCGGCCCGCGACGCCGGTCGCGCGGGCGGTGAGCAGATGGGCGCACTCGTGCAGGAGCAGCAGGGTCCAGCCGACGGTGGCGCCGAGCGCGATGACCGCGCTGCCGTGCGAACTCCAGAGCAGAGTGCGGTAGTCGAGGGTCACGGGTGGGCGGGCCAGCAGGGTCGCCGTGATCAGGAGCGCGACCAGGACGGGGGCGACGGGGCTGAGCAGCGGGCGGACGTGGTGCGGGCGGATCCGGGCGAACGTCGGTCTGGGCGGGGGCGGTTGGTCGATCTCGCGGCCGTCCACCGCGGCGACGAAGCCGAGTCCGAGCAGGGCCTCGACGAAGTCCGGTACGTCGATGTCGTCGCCGGTCTCCGCACGGAGCCGGTCGCCGATCTCGGTGGGGGTCAGGCCCTGGTCCAGGAGGTCCAGGGCCTGTTTGCCGACCTCGGGCAGGGCGACGAAGCGGCCGGTCGCCATCCGGCCCACGATCCACTCGTCGCCGTCGGGGCGGGAGTCGAGGGGGTGCAGGCGGACGTGGTTCACGGGCGGTCCCCGCAGGCGGGGCAGTCCGGGTGGCGGGGCGTGCGGGTGTGCACCGGGTCGCCGGGGAGCATCAGGTTCACGCCGAAGCGGAAACCCGGCTCCAGGGCGGGGACGCCGGTCAGCAGGGCGAGGGCGGCGTGTGCGAGCAGGGCCCCGGACAGACCGGCGGTGACGGCCGACGCGGGGTTCCACGGCATCCGCGGCGAGGCGACCTCCGGATCCTGCCCGGCCCCGAGCCGTAGATCCCGCCGGGCGATCTCCCCCTCCCGCAGACACTCCCAACAGGCCCCCTGCCCCGGCACATACACCCCGGCGGTCACGAGCGGCCCCCGATAACCGGCGTCCACCCACGGCAACCCGACGTCCAGACACACCCGATTCGCCCACCGCCGGATGTCATCGGGCCGATCGGCGGCGAGAACGAGGAGGTCGTAGGCGGACGTGGGGAGGGGGCCGGAGACGGACGACTGGCCCGGGGCGGCAGGAGAAACGGGCCGAAGCGGCGTACCCGATGCGGGAGAAGGCGCAGGCCCGCGAGGGGGCGGAGGCGTTGGGGCGGGTGCGCCCGAGGCGCCGGAGGCAACTGCTGGGGAGGCCGTTTCCCCGGACCTGCTGGCGGCCGATCTCGCGGACAGGCTGGCGGCCGATCCCCCGGGCCTGCCGGCGGCCGTTTCCCCGGGCCCGCCGGCCGCGCGCTCCGAATCGGTCGGTGCATGCGGACCCGCCGGCCCACCGCCCCCCACGCCGCTCTGACCCCCTCGCACCAGCTCCGCCAGATCCCACGGCCCCCGTACCTCCCTCCGCTCCCCGGTCACCCGGACGTCCGAGTTCAGGGCCCGGAGCGTCTCCACCGCCGGCTCCACCTTCGCGCGGCCGATGTCCCGTTCGCGGTACAGGGGCTGGCGGTTGAGGTTGGAGAGTTCCACCACGTCCGGGTCCACGCAGTGCACGTGGCCGACGCCCGAGGCGACCAGGGACTGGGCCGCGTGGCCGCCCGTGCCGCCGACGCCGATCAGGAGGACGCGGGAGGAGCGGAGGCGGAGCTGGGCGTCCCAGGGGCTCGCCCGGGGCGCGCGGTCCATCCAGCGGAGCAAGGGCACGCTCCGGCTGTACCGGTCCTCCTCCCGCGCCGGAACCGGGACCTCCGCCCCGGCGTCGTCCACGAATCCGGCGGCGAGAAGGTCGGCCATCGCCTGGCGCGCGTCCTCCGCGGGCAGCCGCGGATGCGCCCGCAGGACCTCCGCGACCACCTCCGCCGGCCCCCGCGACCCGTCCATCGCCTCGACGAGCGTCCACACCCAGCCCTGCGGGTCCGCGACCTCGGCCCCGATGCCGTGGATGACGCTGCCGATCCGGACGTTCCCGTCGACCGTGCGGTAGGCGCGGTGCTCCGGTTTGATCCGGGGCCGGCGGAACATCTCGACGGCAGCCCCGGGTACCGCCTCCGTCATCACGGCCCCCTTTCCGTCACGACGACACAGCCTTGACACTCTGACCCCGTCGGCAGAGGCTTGACAAGGGCGGTTCCCGACCGCTCCTGATGGTCAAATCCCGTACGAACGCGAGGAGTTGACATGCCTACGAAGATCGTGATCCGTCCCCTGGACAAGAAGGAGACGACGGGCGACAGCGGCGGCAACGGCGGCAGCTGAGAGACCGCGTGCGGACTTCGTTCTATCCGGCGGTGCACGAACTGGAGCGGAGGGCCCGCGCGCTGGCCCACACCGCCCCCGGCACGCTCAGTCTGCGCGCGGTCGGGGAGAGCCGGGCCGGACGCCCACTGTGGCTGCTGTCCGCGGGACACGGCGACCGGCAGATCCTCACCGTCGCCGGCGCGCACGCCAACGAACCGGTCGGCGGCGCCTCCGCCCTGCGCCTCGCCGCCCTCCTCGCCCGCAGACCCGGAATCCTCCAGGACCTGGGCTGCACCTGGCACTTCCTGCTCTGCCTCGACCCCGACGGAGCCGCCCTCGCGCACGGCTGGCAACCGGAGGAACCCACACCGTCCCTGACGGAGTGTCACCGGCACTTCTACCGGCCCGCGTTCGCCCACCAGCCGGAGTCCCTGAACCCGACGGACCCGCTCCCCGAGTCGGCCGCCCTAGTCCGCCTCCTCGACGAGCTGCGCCCGGTCGCCCAGTTCACCCTGCACGGCATCGAGTTCGGTGGCGCCTTCGCCATGATGACCCATCAGGTGCCCGGTGCCGCCGACGCGTTCCGGGCCACAGCCGCCCGGCTGCGGATCCCCGTCGACCACCATCCCGTCGACGGCCCCGACTGGCACCTGGCCCCGCCCGGCGTGCTGGTGCTGCCCGCGGACCACGGCGGGGCCGAGCGCGACCCGAGCGGCTATGTCGCCGAGAGCACCTGGCTCCACCCGCGCCGCCACGGCACCCTGACCACGCTGATCGAGACCCCCGCCTGGGCCGTCCCCGCGGTGGCCGACCGCACGCCCGTGACCGACCCGGACCGGGCGACGGCACGGCTCGGCGAGGTGCTGCTGGGCCGCTGCGCTGAGCTGGCCGCCGTCCTCGGACGACGGCTCGACACCGCCGTACCGGAAGAGCTGGCGCCGCTGGGGGACGCGGCGCGGGAGCTGCTCGATGTGGCGCCGTCCCTCGTGGAGAGCTGGGCGGCCGAGCAACCCGGCCTGTTCCGGGGGTACTTCGCGTCCCGGGGGATCTCCGTGCGGCGGATCCCGCTGCGGGTGGCGGCGATGGCGGGGCGCGCGCTGGCCCGCACCGACCCCGGCGCCGCGGAGGCGCTCGACGGGCTGATGGCGGAGTGGGGCCGGGAGTTGACGAAGACGTACGACCTCGCCTGGGTGCCGGTGGCCGCCCAGACGGGGCTGCACGTACGGACGATGCTGAGCACTGCCCGCCTGGTGTGCGAGAGGGGTGGGTGAGCTCACGGCCTCGTGGAGCCGAAGCCTCGTGAACTCACCCATCCCTTAAGGGACTTACTGCGCGGCCTGCGCGTCCGCCGCCTGCGCCTTCAGCGCCCGCTCCACGCCCGAGCGGGACTCGGAGACCAGGCGCCGCAGGGCCGCGTTGGGCTCGGCGGCGGCCAGCCACGCGTCCGTCCGGTCCAGGGTGTCCTGGGAGATCTGGAGGGACGGGTAGAGGCCGATGGCGATCTGCTGGGCGATCTCGTGCGAGCGCGCGTCCCAGATGTCCTTGACGACCGCGAAGTACTTCTCGGTGTACGGCGCGAGCAGCTCGCGCTGGTCGGTCTGGACGAACCCGCCGATCACCGCCTCCTGCACGGCGTTCGGCAGCTTGTCGGACTCGACGACCGAGGCCCACGCCTCCGCCTTCGCCTCCTCGGTCGGCCGGGACGCCCGCGCGGTGGCCGCGTGCCGCTCGCCCGCCGCCGTCTTGTCCCGCTCGTACTCGCCGGCGATCTCCGCCTCGTCGAACCGGCCCACGGCGGCGAGCCGTTGCACGAACGCCCAGCGCAGCTCGGTGTCCACCGCGAGCCCCTCGATCGCCTGCGAGCCGTCCAGCAGCCCTTCCAGCAGGTCGAGTTGTTCCGGCGTCCGGGCCGCCGCCGCGAACGCCCGCGCCCACGCCAGCTGGTGGTCGCCGCCCGCCTGCGCCGCCCGCAGATGGGCCAGCGTGGCGTCGGTCCAGCGGGCCAGCAGGGCGTCGCGGCCCGCCGGGTCGGCGTACAGCTCGATCGCCAGCTTCACCTGCCGGTGCAGCGACTGCACGACACCGATGTCGGACTCCTTGCCGATGCCGGACAGCACCAGCGACAGGTAGTCACGGGTGGCCAGTTCGGCGTCCCGGGTCATGTCCCAGGCCGACGCCCAGCACAGCGCGCGCGGCAGCGAGGACTCGAAGTCGCCGAGGTGCTCGGTGACGAAGGCCAGCGACTCCTCGTCCAGGCGGACCTTGGCGTACGAGAGGTCGTCGTCGTTGAGCAGCACAACTGCCGGACGGCGCTTGCCGGCCAGCTGCGGTACGGCCGTCAGCTCGCCGTCCACGTCCAGCTCGACGCGCTCGTCGCGCACCAACTTGCCGCTGTTCTCGTCGAGTTCGTAGAGGCCGACGGCGATGCGGTGCGGGCGCAGGGTGGGCTCGCCCTTCGCGCCCGCGGGGAGCGCCGGGGCCTCCTGGCGGATCGCGAAGGAGGTGATGACCCCGTGCTCGTCCGTCTCGATCTCCGGGCGCAGGATGTTGATCCCGGCCGTCTGGAGCCACTTCTGCGACCAGGTCCCGAGGTCACGCCCGGAGGTCTCCTCCAGCGCGCCCAGCAGGTCGGAGAGGCGGGTGTTGCCGAAGGCGTGCCGCTTGAAGTACGCCTGCACGCCCGCGAAGAACTCGTCCATGCCGACGTAGGCGACGAGCTGCTTCAACACCGAAGCGCCCTTGGCGTACGTGATGCCGTCGAAGTTGACGAGGACGTCGTCGAGGTCGTTGATCTCCGCCATGATCGGGTGCGTGGACGGCAGTTGGTCCTGCCGGTACGCCCAGGTCTTCATGGAGTTGGCGAAGGTCGTCCAGGAGTGCGGCCACCGCGACTCGGGGGCGTACGCCTGGCAGGCGATCGAGGTGTAGGTGGCGAACGACTCGTTCAGCCACAGGTCGTTCCACCACTCCATGGTGACCAGGTCGCCGAACCACATGTGGGCCAGCTCGTGCAGGATCGTCTCCGCCCGCACCTCGTACGCGGCGTCCGTCACCTTGGAGCGGAAGACGTACTGGTCGCGGATGGTCACCGCGCCCGCGTTCTCCATCGCGCCCGCGTTGAACTCCGGTACGAACAGCTGGTCGTACTTCTTGAACGGGTAGGCGTAGTCGAACTTCTCCTGGAACCAGGCGAAGCCCTGCCGGGTGACCTCGAAGATGGCGTCCGAGTCGAGGTGTTCGGCGAGCGAGGGCCGGCAGTAGATGCCGAGCGGCACGGACTGGCCGTCCTTCTCGTACACGCTGTGCACGGAGTGGTACGGGCCGACGATCAGGGCCGTGATGTACGACGAGATGCGGGGCGTCGGCTCGAAGGTCCAGACGTCGTCCTGCGGCTCGGGCGTCGGGGAGTTGGAGATGACGGTCCAGCCGGTCGGCGCCTTCACGGTGAACTGGAAGGTCGCCTTGAGGTCCGGCTGCTCGAAGGACGCGAACACCCGCCGCGCGTCCGGCACCTCGAACTGGGTGTACAGGTACGCCTGTTGGTCGACCGGGTCGACGAAGCGGTGCAGGCCCTCACCGGTGTTGGTGTAGGCGCAGTCCGCGACGACACGCAGGATGTTGCGGCCCGCCAGCAGGCCGGGCAGGGCGATCCGGGAGTCCTTGAAGACCTCGGCGGGGTCGAGCGGGTCGCCGTTGAGCGTCACCTCGTGGACGGCGGGGGCGACCAGGTCGATGAAGGACTCGGTGCCGGTCTCGGCGACGTCGAAGCGAACCGTCGTCACGGACCGGTAGGTACCGCCCTCCTGCGCGCCGGAGAGGTCGAGATCGATCTCGTACGAGTCCACGGTGAGCAGCTGCGCCCGCTGCTGTGCCTCGTCGCGAGTCAGGTTTGTGCCAGGCACGCGGTCATCTCCTCGATATGCGTAGGTTCGGCGGTTCGGCCATCCTTCCATGGGTTCTCCGGGAAACGCGATGTCCGGATCCCGCCGGTGCCCGACGCGTGCGCGCGGGAGGCTCGACGGCATGACCACCCACACCGCACGCCCCGTCGAACCGTCCGTCCTCAAGGAACTGCGCACCGCCGACGACGCGGGCCGCACGCCGTCCCCGTTCACCGCCGAGGAGGGCGGCGCGCCGCTGCGCTGCTGTCTGCGCCGGAGCGAGCGCGGGGAGCGCATCGCCCTCGTCTCGTACGCCCCCCTGCGCCGCTGGGCGGCGGAGACGGGAGCCGCTCCCGGGGCGTACGACGAGCAGGGCCCCGTCTTCATCCACGCCGACGAGTGCGCGGGGCCCGAGACGGACGCCTTCCCCTTCCCGGGAGCCCACCGCACGATCCGCCGCTACTCCGCCGACGGCCACATCCTGGGCGGCGACCTCGTCCCCGCCGTGACCGACGAGGCCCTCCGAAACGCCTTCGACGACCCGTCCGTGGCGCTCGTCCACGTCCGGGCCGTCGAGTACGGCTGCTTCCACTACGAGGTCAGGAGGCCTTGAGCTCCGCCGCCACCAGCTCCGCGATCTGGACCGCGTTCAGGGCGGCACCCTTGCGGAGGTTGTCGTTCGAGACGAACAGGGCGAGGCCGTTGTCGACGGTCTCGTCACGGCGGATGCGGCCGACGTACGAGGGGTCCTGGCCGGCCGCCTGGAGCGGGGTCGGGATGTCGGAGAGCTCGACACCCGGCGCCTTCGCGAGCAGCTCCGTGGCGCGCTCCGGGGAGATCGGGCGGGCGAAACGGGCGTTGAGCTGGAGCGAGTGGCCGGAGAAGACCGGGACGCGTACACAGGTGCCGGAGACCTTGAGGTCGGGCAGCTCCAGGATCTTGCGGGACTCGTTGCGGAGCTTCTGCTCCTCGTCGGTCTCGTTCAGACCGTCCTCGACGAGGTTCCCGGCGAAGGGGAGCACGTTGAAGGCGATGGGGCGCTTGTAGACGCCCGGCTCGGGGAAGTCGACCGCGCCGCCGTCGTGCGTGAGCCTGTCCGCCTCGGCGCCGACCTTCTGCACCTGGCCGTGCAGCTCGGCCACGCCCGCGAGGCCGGAACCGGACACCGCCTGGTAGGTGGTGGCGATCAGCGCCTCCAGACCCGCCTCCGCGTCCAGCACCTTCAGGACCGGCATCGCGGCCATGGTCGTGCAGTTCGGGTTGGCGATGATGCCCTTGGGGCGGTCGGCGATCGCGTGCGGGTTCACCTCGGAGACGACCAGCGGGACCTCGGGGTCCTTGCGCCAGGCGGAGGAGTTGTCGATCACGACCGCGCCCTGCGAGGCGACCTTTTCGGCCAGCGCCTTCGAGGTCGCGCCGCCCGCCGAGAAGAGCACGATGTCCAGGCCGGAGTAGTCGGCGGTCGCCGCGTCCTCCACCGTCACGCCGTCCAGCTCGCTGCCCGCCGAGCGCGCGGAGGCGAACAGCCGCAGCTCCGTCACGGGGAAGTCGCGCTCCTTGAGGATCCTGCGCATGACCGTGCCGACCTGCCCGGTGGCTCCGACGATTCCGACCCTCACGGCGACTCCCTGTCTCTCACACTTGACGCAAGCTTTTCCATCATGCGGCCGACCCCGGTCCACCTGTCCAATTCTTTGCGTCGCATGCCCGAGGAATGGGACGCCGACCGGTGTGACGTACGCCTCTGAACGTTTTGGCCCGCACCGGCGTCGTAGGAGAAACGCGGCGAGGGGAGGGGTGTGCGTGCTGCGCGGAATCGCCCGCCGTGGCCAGGGGGGACAGCAAGGGGACCCGCTGGACACGGCGCAGGAACGCCGGGTGCGGGCCGTGCTCGCCCTGGGCGGGGTGCCGCAGGCGGACCTGCCGGACGGGGTGCAGCAGGTCCGCCTGCGGTTGCTGGAGCGGGCGGCGAAGGGGTACGACGCCCCGCGGGACGTCTCCGCGTGGGCCGCCGTCGTCGCCTCCAACCTCGCCATGGACTGGCACCGGGCCAAGAAGCGCCAGGAGCGGCTGGGGGAGCGCCTGGCCTCCCTCCGCCAGTACGAACTCCCCTCCGGCGAGGACACCAGCGTGCTCTCCCTCGCCGTCGCGCAGGGCCTGGACGAGCTGCCCGACCAGCAGCGCCAGGTCGTCATCCTCCGGTTCTTCGCCGATCTGCCGGTGCGCTCGATCGCCGAGGAGCTGGGCGTCCCGGAGGGCACGGTCAAGAGCCGGCTGCACACGGCGGTCCGGGCGCTGCGCACCCGCCTGCACGAGGACGAGGTGGTGTGAGATGAGCGCCGAGAACGAGACGTACGACGGTGACGCGCTCATGGCCGCGATCACC
Organism: Streptomyces sp. NPDC047072; assembly: GCF_040643855.1. NCBI lineage: Bacteria > Bacillati > Actinomycetota > Actinomycetes > Kitasatosporales > Streptomycetaceae > Streptomyces > Streptomyces sp. NPDC047072. The sequence continues at coordinate 43,650 of NZ_JBEYVC010000035.1, forward strand.
GGCGAGGAGCCGACCGACGCGGCCCGCGCCGACGCCGCCTTCATGGCCGAGTATCGGTCGGCCGAGACCGACCTGGTCCTGCTGAGGGAGCAGCTCGGGCTGATCGCCGACACGCTCGCCGAAGCGACTCCGGCGGCGAAACCCGTTCCGCTACGACCCTCCCGGGCCCGTCGGCGCGCCCGCGCCGTCGCCTTCGGCACCCTCGCCGCGGCCGCCGTCGCCGGTGTGGTCACGGGACTGGGCTGGCTGTCCGGGCACACCGGCGTGAGCAACCTGACCTCGGGCTCCAGCGACGACTCGGGCGCCTCCAAGGCGGAGGCCTCCGCCCGCTTCGGCAGCCCCGCCTATCTGGCCTGCGCCACCACGGTCGCCGAGGGCGAGGTGACCGTCCTCAAGGAGCTGCCCGCCACCGGGGAACTCCAGGTCACCGTGGACGTGAGCCGCTACTACAAGCCGGATCGCGGCACCGCCCGCCTCACCTACGTGATCAGCGAGTACGACCCGCCCGAACCCCTGACCGTCGGCAGCCGCGTGCTGTTCGGCGTCTCCGAGGGCTCGGCGCGGCCGGACCACTGGGCCGTCGGCGGGCAGGAGGTCGCCACGGAGCGGGCCTGGATCACCGCCTCGCTGCCCGAGGCACGCGGACTGGCCTGCGGCGGCACGCCATGAGTAAAGGGCGGGCGCCCTCACGGACGCCCGCCCCTGTTCGCCGTACGGAGAAGTGTTACGGCGTGACCTTCTCGATCTTCACGCTGCCGACGCCCGCGACCGTGCCGCGCGCGTTGACGAGACTGACCTGGCCGAAGAACTCACGGCCCTCCGGAGCGGCCGCCAGGGCGGTGACGCTGCCGGAGACGGTCGCCGAGGCGCCCGTGCCGAGCTTGACCGGGGTGTCCGCGACGGAGACCGTGCCCAGGGCGCTGGAGAAGAAGACGTCCTGGTAGTCGTAGGCCGTCGAGCCGGCCGGGACCGAGTAGCCCACGACCTCGACGGTGTACGTGCCGGCGGCCGGGTTGGCCACCGAGACGGCCTCCTCCGAGTCACCGTCCGCGGACTGGCCGACCACGGCGCCCGAGGCGTCGTAGACCGTCAGGTCGAGGTCGGCGGAGGCGTCGGCGGTGTTGCCGATGGCCACGTCGAGGGAGCTGGCGCCCGCGGGCACGTCGACCGTGCTGGTCTGGACGGCGCCTTCGGCGATCGTCGGGCGGGCCGTCTTGGAGGAGCCGAGCGGGCCGCCGGCCAGCTTGCCGTCGATCGCGGCGAGCTTGTTGGTCACGGTCCAGGAGGCGGTGACCGGGGTGCCGACCTTGGCCTCGGGGACGGTCACCGTCTCCGGGTCGAAGGCCGCGCCGTAGACGGCGACGTCCAGCTTGTACGGGTTGTCGAGCAGCGGCGAGGTGCGGCGCGACTCGACCTCGATCTCCCAGACACCGGCCTGCGGGTCGGCGTAGGAGCGGACGTCCGGCTTGCAGCCGTTGCCGTCGAGGTAGTTGTTGTAGCAGTTCGGGGTGCTGGTGTTGTCGACCGGGACGCCGTAGGGGTGGATCGCGATGAACCGGGTCTGGCTCTTGTCCTTGAGCCCGCCGATCGCGACCTCCAGGGACTTGGCGCCCTCGGGGACGGTCACGAAGTACGACTGCGTGCTGTTGCGCTGCACGGTGTTCGACGCGCTGTAGGTGTACTTCAGCGGCGCCGAGACCACGACCGTGTTGAGGATCTGCTTGTCGATCCCCTCGGTCTTCGGGTCGTCGACCTCCAGGATCGCGCTCTTGACGCCGGCCGACGGCGACTTCGCGGCGATCTTGACCGTGACGGGCTTGTTCAGGCCCAGCTTGATCTCGTCGGGGCCGACGATGGAGAAGGTGCCGGAGGCGTTGTTCTCCAGGTTCAGTTCGTGGCGGATCGCCTTGTCGGCGCCGGTCGTACGGGTGATGGTGACCTCGTACGACTTCTTCACGCCGGCCTTCAGGCCGCCCTCGCGGTCGTAGATGCCGGTGCCGAAGCCCGGCGTCTTCAGGAACTGGTCGATCGCGGTGTCGACCGGCGCCTTCACGGTGTACTCATGGGCCGTCGCGCCGTCCTTGATGGCGTCCCAGGCGTCCACGATGTCGATGAGGCCCGCGCCCTCCTCGTACGCCTGCACACCCTTGATGTGGTCGGCGGTCGAGGTCAGGGCGGTGCGCAGGGTGGCCGGCGTCAGGGCGATGCCCTTCTGCTTGGCGGCGCTCAGCAGCAGCGCGGTGGCGCCGGTGGCCTGCGGGGAGGCCATCGAGGTGCCCTGGAGCATCGAGTAGCCGGCCGGCAGCGAGTAGCCCGCCTCGGCGACCGGGGCGCCCGGCAGCCAGGTCTGCGTGGTGTTGATCGCCGCACCGGGGGCCGACAGGGTCGGCGTGAAGCCGCCGTCCTCACGCGGACCGCGCGAGGAGAACGGCATCATCGCGTACTTCTTCTCCACGGCGGAGCCGTAGTTGGCGGCCCAGGTCGCCTTGGAGATGGTCGCGCCGACCGAGATGACCTTGTCGGCCAGACCGGGGTCGCCGATGGTGTTCACACCGGGGCCGGAGTTGCCCGCGGAGATCACCAGCTGGACGCCGTAGGTGTCGATGAGGCGCGTGTAGAGCTCGGAGCGCGCGTTGTTGCCGTCGTTCAGCGCCGGGAGGCCGCCGATCGACATGTTGACGATGTCGACCCCGCGGTTGACGACGAGGTCGATCATGCCCTCGGTCAGCGCCACGTTGGTGCAGCCGCCGGTCCAGGTGCAGGCGCGCGAGGAGACGAGCTTCGCGCCCGGGGCCGCGCCGTTCATCTTGCCGCCGAACAGGCCGTTGGCGGCGGTGATGCCGGCCACGTGGGTGCCGTGCTCGGACTCGATGACGCCGATGTTGACGTAGTCGGCCTTGCTGCCCGCGGCGTCGTAGACGACGTCCTTGCGGATCTCGACGACGAACGGCTGACGCTCGACGACGTCGGTCGACGGGTTGTCGGTGCCGAAGTAGCCGACCTGGTAGCCGTCCTTGTACGGCTTCATCGCCGCGTCGTCGGAGAAGTCGTTGTTGTTGTTCAGGTCGACCCGGACGGTTCCGGCGGCCGCGTCGTAGAGGACGCCCCAGACGTCGGTGGTGTCGCCGTCGCGGTTGGCGTCGCCCTTGGCGTCACCGCCGGCGGTGGCCGACTCGCGGAACAGGTTGAACTGGTAGGAGCCCGCCGGGGCCTTCCAGGTGGCGCCCGCGATGGTGAAGGTCGGGCCGCTGACGGGGTTGTTCATCCGCCGCCAGGTGGCGTCGCCGTCGGACACCGGGTCGGTCGCCGTCACCCAGTCGACGATCTTCCGCTCACCGGTGGTGGTCTTCTGCAGCGCCGGGTGGCCGAGGTCCACGCCGGAGTCGAGGATGCCGATGGTGACACCGCGGCCGTCCGCCTTCGGGTGGTCCTTCACGAAGTCGACGGCGCCCGTCTCGAAGGACGGGTTGTACGGGTTCTCGGCGGGGGTGTTCCTGTTCGGCGCCGGGTAGGTCGTCGTGGCCTTGTTCGCGGCGCCCTTCGCGGTGTCCGCGCTCGGCGTGGGGTCGTCCAGCGGGATGTCCTGCTTGACGTCGATGCCGTGCACGGAGGAGAGCTTCGCGGCGGCGGCGATGGCCGAGTCGGCCTTCGCGGTGGGGACGGTGGCCCGGACGTAACCGAGCTTGTCGTAGGTCTTGCCGACCAGGCCGCCCTTGACCGCGTCCAGCTCCTCGGCGACCTGCTCGGTCTGGCCGGGGGCGGTCGCGACCATCAGCGTGATGTTCTTGTCGCCGGCGGCCTTGGCCTCGGCGAGCGCGTCGGCGTCGTCCGAACCGAGCTTGTCGTCGGCGGACTTGAGGCCCGGGTCGGCCGTGACAGGGGTGCTGTCGGCGGAGAAGGCCATCGGTATCGGTCCCGCCGCGGAGAGCGCGGCGACCAGTCCGGCGGCCACGGCTATGCGCGCCACACGTCTCGCGCCCGATATCGGGGCGCTCTGGGGGGTGAGGGTCATCGGCATCCCTTGTTGGTAAAGGAACCAGCGGGTGTGTGGCCGAGTCCGATCGGACCTGGTCACAGTGATCCGGAAAGTGATCCCGGATGGCCGCCCAGCTTTACGCATGGGAAGGATATTTAGGGAGAGTTGGCCGAATCGATATGGGCGTATGGGGAAAACCCGCGATGCCCATGGGGGAGATGAGGGATAAACAGTGCGAAAGAGGCTGAGGTTGGCGGCTTATGCCGTGTGTGTACGTGACGAACGGATCCTGCTCGCCCGTGGGGTCGACGGCGCCGGCCTCCCGGAGTGGACCCTGCCCGGCGGTGGCATGGAACACGGCGAGGATCCCCACGACACCGTCCTGCGCGAGGTCGAGGAGGAGACCGGCTACCACGTCGAGGTCACCGGCCTGCTCGGCGTCCGCTCCCGCACTGTCACCGAGCGCCGCGGCCTCGGCCGCACCGTCGACCACCACGGCGTCGGCGTGATCTACGAGGCCCGCGTCACCGGCGGCGACCTCCGCCACGAGGTGGGCGGCACCACGGACATGGCCGCGTGGCACGACCTGACCGCCGTCCCCGACCTGAACCGGGTGTCGCTGATCGACTACGGCCTCCGGCTGTGGCGCGAGCGCCCGGTGACCGGACGGCCCGGGAACTAGCTGTCGTACCCCGTCAGATGAACGCGGAGTAACCGGCCCCCGGCCAGTCGACGAGCGTTCGCGGGCGCACAGGGTGGGGGGTGATCCACGTACGGTGATCGGTGTTGCGCGTTGCCGCTTCGTTCACGCGCAGGTCATTCCCGGTGCCAAGCATCCAGAGCGAGCGGGTTGTTCGCGGCTGCGACTGGCTGTGACGTCCGCGCCACCGCCGACGCAGTTCGCACTCGGGGAGAACGCGCCATGTCGCGCACACGCTCTGTCGCCAGCACCGCGCTGGGGGTCCACCGTCGTACCGTCCTCGCCGCCACCGGTGCGGCAGCCGTCTCCGCGGGCGTCGGCTACGCCCTGCGGCCCACCGACAGCGAGGCCGCGACCGCCGTCGCGGACACCGCCGCCGGGGCACCCGTCGCCCGGACCGTCCACGAGGCCCCGGCCGCCGTCCCCCTCGTCCCCTACACCCGCGGCACCACCGTCGCCTCCGTCGCCGCCCCGCACGCCGGCTCCGGCTACCGCCGCCTCGGCGACGGCCCCGGCTGGACCCGCAAGGTCCGCTCCGAGCTCGCCGCGCCGAAGACCGGCCGGGCCGGCCGCCGCACCTCGCTGGCCGCGTTCGTCCAGCTCACCGACCTGCACCTGATCGACGTCCAGCACCCGATGCGCCTGGAGTACGTCCGCTCCATCGACCCGCACTCCTGGCGCCCGCAGGAGGCGCTGACCGTCCCCGGCGCGATCTCTCTCGTCGAGCGGATCAACGCGCTGCGCGGCGGCCCCGTCACCGGCGCCCCGCTGCAGTTCGCCATGACCACCGGCGACAACACCGACAACAACGCGGGGACCGAGCTGGAGTGGTTCCTCACCGTCATGAGCGGCGGCCGGATCAGCCCCAACTCCGGGGACCCGCGCCACTACGAGGGCGTCCAGAACAGCGGCCTGGGGCTGTACTGGCAGGCCGACTCCGCCACCCGCGACGACGACAAGCGGCGCGGCTTCCCGCACCTGAAGGGCTATCTCGCCGCCGCCATCCGGGAGTTGAACAGCCCCGGCCTCAACATCCCCTGGTACTCCACGGTCGGCAACCACGACAGCCTGCCCCTCGGCTGCTACGGCCACGGCGACTCCTGGCTCGCCGAGTACGCCGTCGGCGGCAAGAAGCTGATGACGCTGTCCGCGTCGGAGTCCAGGAAGCTCCAGACCATGGTCAAGAAGGCCTCCGACCCGCAGGGCCACGCCTTCCGCGACCTGCTCAAGGCGCACACCCGTGACATGCGCTCGGTCACCCCCGACGAGCGGCGCGCCCCCTACACCGCCCGCGACTACCTCAAGGCCCACCTCGACCCCGCGCACCGGGGCGTCGGCCCGGTCGGCCACGGCTACTCCACCGCCAACCTCGACGCGGGCACCCAGTACTACAGCTTCCGCATCGCCGACGACGTCATCGGCATCAGCCTCGACACCACCGACCCCGGCGGCCACTACCAGGGATCCATCGGCGCGGCCCAACTGCGCTGGCTGGAGCGGACGTTGAGGGAGAACAAGGACCACTGGGTCGTCGTCTTCAGCCACCACACCAGCGACTCCATGGACAACACCCGCCGCGACCCGGCCCGCCCGGACGAGAGGCGGTACGGCGGCTCGGACGTCGTCGCGACGCTGGCCAGCCACCGCAACGTCCTGGCCTGGATCAACGGCCACATCCACCGCAACGTGATCACGGCCCACTCGGCCCCCGACGGCCGCTCCTTCTGGGAGATCTCCACCGCCTCCCACATCGACTTCCCCCACCTGGCCCGGATCGTCGAGCTGGTGGACAACAAGGACGGCACGCTCTCGATCTTCACGACGTTGATCGAATCGGCGGCCCCCCACCGCACGGACTTCGCCGATCTCAGCCAGACGGGTTTGGCGGCCCTGTACCGAGAGTTGGCCTACAACGCCCCGGGTTCGAGCACACAGCTCGGCGGGGCGGCGGGCGACCGCAACACGGAACTGGTCCTCAAGAAAGGCTGAGACCTTTTTCTACGGCCTCCCGAAGCACCCGCACAGCCTCACCCACCACCCCATCCGCGAGATTCCCGTACCCGAGGACCAGCCCGTGATCGGCATGGTCCTCGGTGTCGTGATACGCGGCGAGATCCGCAACAAGCAACCCTCGCGAACCCGCCACCCGAACCACCCGCCCGGTATCCACATCGGTCGGCACCCGCAAAAGAAGATGCAGCCCCGCCGCAGCCCCGGACACCGGCATAGACGGCAACGACTCACCCAACGCCCGCACCAACGCGTCCCGCCGAACCCGGTACCGCTTCCGGCAGGCCCGCAGATGCCGGTCGTACCCCCCGGACTCCAGCAACTCGGCGAACGCCAACTGGTCGAGCGGCGAAGGCTGCGCGGCGGACAGCTCCCGGGTCCACCGCGCCGCCCCCACGACCCACCCGATCCCGAGCGCGGGGGAGAGCATCTTGCTGAGCGACTTGAAGAGCACGACCCGGGACGGGTCCATGCCCTGGAGCGCGGCGACCGGCCGGCGGTCGTAGCGGAACTCCGCGTCGTAGTCGTCCTCCAGGACGACCCCGTCGACGTCGTGCGCCCACCGCAGCAGCGCGGCCCGGCGTTCGGGCGCCAGCACCGTACCGAGCGGGAACTGATGGGCCGGTGACACCAGGACGGCCCGCAGCCCGCGCCGCCCGGCGAGTTCGTCGGTCCGCAGACCACCCCCGTCCACCCGCACCGGCACCGTCTCCAGCCCCGCCGCACGGATCACCTCCCGCAGCCGGGTCCACCCCGGCTCCTCGCAGCCGACCGCGGTGACGCCCTGCCCGCGCAGCACCTGGCACATCCGCCGCACCCCGTCGGTCACGCTCGTGCAGACCGTCACGTCCTCGGCGGTCGCGGACACCCCGCGGGAGCGGCCCAGGTACTCGGCGAGCAGCCGCCGCAGCCGAGGGTGGCCGCCGGCCGGCGGGTGGCCGAACTCCGAGAACGCCACGGTGGTCACCTGGGAGCGGACGGCCTCGGCCCACCGGCGGCGCGGAAAGGCCCGTAGATCCGGCAGACCCGGCGCCAGGTCGAAACGGACCTCGGGAACCCGGTGCGGCGCGCGCCGGGCGGCGTCGGCCCCGGCGCCCCCCGACCAGCGCACCCGGGTGGCGGAGCCGGTCCGCGCCTCCAGATACCCCTCGGCGACGAGCTGGCCGTACGCCTCGGTCACCGCCCAGCGCGAGACGCCCAGGTCGGCGGCGAGCTGCCGGCTCGGCGGCAGGGCGGTGCCGACCTCGATCCGGCCCTCCCGGATCGCCGTGCGCAGCGCCCGCTTCACCCGCTCGTGCAGCAGCCCCTCCCCGGTCCGCTCCAGCCGGAGCAGGAGGTCGCCCACCAGATTGGTCCGTGATTCCCGCATGCCATTGGACGGTAGCAGCGAGCCAATCACTCCTACCTTCGGAACGAACCCGAAACGAAGGAGGACGTCATGGCCCACCCGAGGCGCTCATCGGCCAAGGACCAGACCCACCAGATGTTCCGCGGACTGTTCGAGGACTGGCGGACGAGGGCCGGCGTCCTCTCGGCCACCCCCGACGCACCGGTCGTACCGGACGACTCCCGCGGGATCCTGGAGAAGGTCCGAAAAGTGCTCAACCCGGTGTAACCGTCTCAACCTTCCCCTCGCGGCCCGGGTCTCTCCCGCCGATCACGACCACAGACGAACAGGGGGAAGACATGACCGTACGGACGACTCTGGTGGCGGCGACGGCCGTGGCGCTGACGGCCGCCCTCGCGGCCCCGGCGTTCGCGGCACCCGCGGGCGGCGACCACACGGCCACCCAACGGGCCGTGGAGGCCGCGGTGGAGGACGGCGTGCCCGGCGTGACGCTCACCGCGAAGGACCGCGGCCGCACCTGGTCCACCACCGCGGGGGTGGGCAACCTCCGTACCGGCGCGCCGCGTTCGGCCGAGGACCGGTTCCGCGCGGGCAGCATCACCAAGACCTTCGTCTCCACCGCGCTGCTCCAACTGGAGGCGGAGGGACGGCTGTCGCTCGACGACTCGGTGGAGAAGTGGCTGCCCGGAGTGGTCCGCGGCCACGGCCACGACGGCCGCCGGATCACCCTCCGCCAGCTCCTCAACCACACGAGCGGGATCTTCAACTACACCGCCGACGAGACCTTCGGGCGGACGTACTTCCTCAAGGACGGTTTCTTCCAACACCGTTACGACCGGAAGTCCGCCACCGACCTCGTCGCCATCGCCATGGCGCACCGGCCCGACTTCGCGCCCGGCACCTCCTGGAACTACTCCAACACCAACTACGTCGTGGCCGGCATGGTGATCGAGAAGGTCACCGGGCACCCGTACGGCGACGAGATCCGCGACCGGATCATTGAACCCCTCGGTCTGCGCGGCACCTCGGTCCCGGCCAACCGGGCCACCCTCCCGCGGCCCAGCAGCCGGGCCTACTCCAAGCTCGCCGAGACGGCCACGGGACCGACGTACGACGTCACCGAGCTCAACCCCTCCCTGGCCTCCTCGGCGGGCGGGATGGTCTCCGACGCGCCCGACCTGAACCGCTTCTACTCCGCCCTGCTCAGGGGCCGGCTGCTCCCGCCCGAGCAGCTGAAGGAGATGAAGACCACCGTGACCGCCGAGGGGCACCCGAACGCCGGGTACGGCCTCGGACTGATCGACCGCAAGCTCAGTTGCGGGGTCCATGTCTGGGGCCACGACGGCGGCATCCACGGCTCCAACTCGGTGGCCGTGACCACCGCCGACGGCCGCCATTCCCTCGCCCTCAACTTCAACGGCGACTGGTCGGGGGACACCGACGCGGTGGTCGAGGCGGAGTTCTGCGGCGGGTAGTCGTGCCGACTCGGACCGGAAGCACCCAGTTCATTCGCATGTAACGTCCGTACCGCCTCATATCGGCTAACCCGCACTTCACGGGGATGGCTCGATATCGGTGGCAAGGCGGGTGGTCGTGTGCGTGCGAGGCACGAACTGCGGGTGTTGTCGGTCTACGAGGGCTTCTTCTCCGGAGGAGCCCGGATCGTGCACAGCGACATCGTCCTGGGGCTGAGAGAGGGCGGTCAGCACCAGCGGGTGCTGAGTCTGTACGGCGAGGTGCACCGGGAGGCGACCCGGCAGCGGATGGAGGACGACACCTGCTACCGGGCGCTGACCGGCGCCGGCGTGGGCGTCACCTCTCTTGGCCGCACCTTTACCGGCACCGGCGTTTCGGCCGACTTCACCGGGCCCGAGCTGGCCGAAACCGCTCGGGCCATGGCCGAGGCCGACGTCCTGCTCTCCCTCAAGGAACAGCCGCTCGCCCTCCTCAACCAGGCGGGCCTGCCGCGCCGCCCGGTCGTGGTGTGCCTGCACCGCTCGGACCCGGAGAACCAGGGCCCCGCCCTCGACGAGCTGAAGGCCGCCATCGCCGACGGCACGGTCGCCGCCTGCGTCTGCTGCGCCGAGTCCACCCGCGCCGCCTACGAGGCCGCCGGCGTCCCGGCCGAGCTGCTGCACGTCATCCCCAACGGCGTCGACCTGGTCCGCTTCCGCCCCGACGCGGCCCGCCGGGTGGCCCTGCGCACGGAACTCGGCATCGACCTCGACGCCCCCGTGGTCGTCTTCGCCGCCCGCTACGACGGCATGAAGAACGTCCCGCTGCTCCTCGCCGCCGCCCGCGCCTGGCTGGAGCGGGTCCCCGAGGGCCGGGTGCTGATGTGCGGGGCGGGCATGACCGCGGCCAACCCCGGCCTGGCGGCCGACGTCACCGCCGCCTTCGGGGCCCGCCGGGACCTCGCCGAACGCGGCCTGCGCCTGCTCGGCGTGCGCCGCGACATGGAGCACCTGTACGCCGCGGCCGACGTGGTCGCCCTGACCTCCGCCTGGGGTGAGGCGGCCCCGCTGTGCCTGATCGAGGGCATGATGTGCGGCGCGATCCCGGTGACCACCGACGTCGGCGACAGCGCGGCGATCGTGGCGGGCCTCGGCACCGTCACCCCGCCGGACCCGCAGGCGATCGCCCTCGCCTGGTCCGAGGCGGTCGCGAGCCGCGAGGCGCTCGCCCCGGCCCTGCTCGCCGCCCGCGAGCGCTTCAGCCGTACGCGCATGATCGCCTCGTACGCGGCCCTGCTCGACGGCATCCATGTGGGCTCCGTCACCCGGCCCACGTTGCCGGAACCTTTGTGACGGGAAAAGCGTAAAAAGACACCATGAAGATCGACATATTCAGCGAGATCCAGGACCCCCGCCCCTGGACCGCCGACGACCACCAGCACCGGCGCATCACCCAGGCCCTGGAGCAGGCGGTCCTCGCCGACGAGCTGGGGTACGGCTGCTGGTGGCAGGTCGAGCACCACGGCGCGGAGGAGTTCAGCCTCTCCTCGGCACCGGAGCTGTTCCTGGCGGCCCTCTCCCAGCGCACCTCCCGGATCCGCCTCGGCCATGCGGCCGTCCTCGCGCCCCGCGAGATCAACCACCCGATCCGGATCGCCGAGCGCGCCGCCATGCTGGACCATCTCAGCGGCGGCCGGGCCGAGTTGGGCCTGACCCGCTCGACCCCGCCCGAGTGGCGGCTGTTCGGCGCCGACCCGGCGACGGTGCGCGAGCGGACGCAGGACGCCTTCGAGGCCGTACCGAGGATGTGGGCGGGCGACACCTCGGTGAGCGGCGGCGCGAGGGTGGTCCCGGCGCCGTACCAGAGCCCGCATCCCCCGCTGTGGCAGGCGGCCTCCAGCCCGGCGTCCTTCGAGGAGGCGGGCCAGCGGGGCGTCGGCGTCCTCGGCACGACCCTGTGGGAGCCGCTGGAGCGGGTGGCCCGGCTGGTGTCGCTGTACCGGGCGGCGGCCGCGGAGTGCCGGGAGCCGGCCGGCGCGACCGTCAACGACCAGATCGCCTTCTTCACCTTCGTCCACTGCGCGGAGACCGACGAGGAGGCCATGCGGGGCGGCGCGGCCGCCGCGGCCGCCTGGTACACCGCCACCGCGCTGACCTTCTTCGAGGCGGCGGGCGCCTTCATGGAGACGATGGCCCGGGAACAGGCCCTGATGGCCGACCCGTCCGGCGGCGGCCTGGCGGGCGAGTTCCTGCGCGCGGAGGCCTCCTCGGGCGCCGGGCCGAGCGCCGCCAACCTGGTCATCGGCCGCATCCTCCAGGGCGAGCAGGTCCCCGACGACGAGGTCTTCGAGGCCCTCTCCCAGCAGGACTCCCTGATCGTCGGCAGCCCCGAGACCTGCCGCAAGAAGCTCCGCGCCTACGCCGACCTCGGCATCGACCGCCTGATGTGCTTCCAGCAGGTGGGAGCGCTTCCGCACGAGAGCGTCATGAACAGCATCCGGCTGGTCGGCGACCTGATCCCGGAGTTCGACGTCTAGCGCATGCGAGGAGGGGCCGCCGGATCCCCCTCCGGCCCGGCGGCCCCTCCTCTCCCCTCCTGGTGCCTCCCCGATCCCCCTCCTACCGGGGAAGCACCACGACATACGCGGCCGGGTCGCGGTCGCCCGCCGCCATCAGTGCCGTCCGCACGACCGCCGCCTGCTGCTCCATCGCGTCCCGCAGCTTCTTCGGGGTGATGTGGACGACCGTGATGCCGAGCCGCTCCAAGTGCTCGCGCTTGCGGGCGTATTCGGACCACAGCGCGTCCTCGTCCTGACGTGGGGCCCGCGTGTCCAGCTCCACCGCCACCGCCTGCTCCGGCCAGTACGCGTCGAGACCGCCCAGGTGCGGGCCGCCCGGCAGCCGCAGGTCCACGTTCCACACCGGGTCGGGCAGACCGTGCTCCTGGACCATCCGGTACAGGCGGTCCTCGGCGATCGCCCGGCCCTCCGCCAGCAGCGAGTCCACCGCGTCCACCACGTGCGGCCGGCTCAGCAGCTTCGCGTTGTTCAACTCCCGCACCACCGCCGCCGGTTCGCAGTGCCCGCCGCGCACCGCCTCGGTCAGCAGCCGCCGTACGGCACCCGCGTCCGTCAGCTCGGCGACCGCGTCGGCGAGGGCGCGCGGGACCGGGGCGACCGGGAGACCGGTGACCTGCTCGGCGGGCGGCAGCGCGGCCGTGCGGACCACCCGCGCACAGCCCGTGGAGCGCAGCCGCCGGAGTCTGGGCACCAGCACGTCGATCCGGTCCAGGGCGAGCAGCGACGGGGTCGCGGTGAAGCCGTGCAGGGTGAGCGCGGCCAGCCCCGTGATCATCGCCTCCGCGTACACCGGCCGGTGTGGGTCCGCCGCCCCCGGCTGCGCCGGCACCCCGCCGGACCGCTGCTCCCGCGCCGCGTACACCAGCACCGCGTGCAGCCGCTCCTGGCTGGTCGGCGGACCCGGGTGGAGCAGGAAGACCCCGGGCAGCAGCTGCTGCCAGGGACCGCCGGGACGGCACTGCTCGTTGGCGTCGGCGGCCGAGACGCTCCGGGCGCGGAGCTGCGCGGCCGTCAGGACGCGGGAGCGGACCTCGCTGAGGTGGTGGAGCGGGCGGGGGGAGAGCGGGGTGTTGTGGTTCATGCAGCGGGGATTCCCGCGGTCGGACGGCCTTCTAACCGCTGTTACACGCCCGTCGACAAATGCGGACAAGGTGGCACTAAAGGACGGGTGTTCGGGTGCCGATAGGGCACCGAAAACCCCTGGTCCGAATGGGTTGGACCAGGGGTTACGGGTGTTATTGACCGGATTCCGTAACGGTCACCGTGGGATCAGCCGTTGGCCAAAGCTCCCTGTGCCTCGGCCTGCTGGGCCCGCAGCGCCCGCGCCAGATCGTCGCGCCCCTCCAGCACCAGCCGCCGCAGCGCCGGCGCCGCGTCCGTGTGGGCCGCGAGCCACGCGTCGGCCGCGTCGAGCGTGTCCGGCGAGTCCTGGAGCGAGGGGAACAGCCCCGAGACGACGTTCATCGCGATCTGGATCGACCGCTCCCGCCAGATCCGCTCGATCGCCGCGAAGTACTTCTCGGTGTACGGCGCCAGCAGCTCCCGCTGGGACGGCCGGCCCCAGCCCGCCATCGTCGCCTCGGCCAGCGCGTTGGAGAGCGCGTCCGACTCCACGACCTGCGCCCAGCCCTGCGCCTTGACCGCCGCCGACGGCCGCGCGGCCAGACAGCGCACCTGGTGCCGCTTGCCGGACGCGGTGTCGTCCCGGGCGAGTTCGGCCGCGAGCGCGGCCTCGTCGGCGACGCCGTGCGCCGCGAGCGGCTCCAGGAACGCCCACCGCAGCTCCTGGTCGACCTCCAGCCCGTCGACCTTCTCGGTGCCCTCCAACAGGCCCTTCAGCAGCGCCAGTTCGTCCGCTCCGGAGGCCACCGAGGCGAAGAACCGGGCCCACGCCAGCTGGTGCTCGCCGCCCGGCTCGGCCGCCCGCAGCTCCCGCAGCGCGCCCTCGGCCACCAGCCGCCCGCCTTCCGTACGCCACGCCGCGGGCACGTAGTGGACCAGCGAGGAGCCCGCCCACGCGTGCAGCATCTGCAGCACCCCGATGTCCGACTCGCGCCCCGCGAACCGCAGCACCAGGTCCAGGAAGTCCCGCGCCGGCAGCAGCGCGTCCCGCGTCATGTTCCACAGCGCCGACCAGCACAGGGCCCGGGCGAGCGGGTCGTCGATGTCCCCGAGACCCGACTTCAGGGTCTCCAGCGAGGCCGTGTCGAAGCGCGTCTTGCAGTACGTCAGGTCGTCGTCGTTGACCAGCACCAGCGCGGGCGCCTCGGCCCCCGACAGTTCCCCTACGACGGTCCGCGGGCCGTCGACGTCCACCTCGGCGCGGGCGTAGCGCGCCAGTGTGGTGCCCTCCAGCCGGTACAGCCCCACCGCCACCCGGTGCGGCCGCAGCTCGGGGTGGGACTCGGCGGCCTCCTGTACGACCGCGAGCTCGTCCACGAGCCCCTCTGCGCTGAGCAGCACCTGCGGGGTGAGGGAGTTGACCCCGGCCGTCTGGAGCCAGGACCGCGCCCACGCCCCCATGTCCCGCCCGGAGGTCTCCTCCAGCACCGAGAGCAGGTCACCGAGGCGTGTGTTGCCGTACGCGTTCCGCTTGAAGTAGCGCCGCGCACCCTCCAGGAACGCGTCCTGGCCGACGTACGCCACGAGCTGCTTCAGTACGGAGGCGCCCTTGGCGTACGTGATGCCGTCGAAGTTGAGCTTGGCGTCCTGGAGGTCGCGGATGTCGGCGGTGATGGGGTGCGTGGAGGGCAGCTGGTCGGCGCGGTACGCCCAGGCCTTGCGGCGGTTGGCGAAGGTGATCCAGGCGTCCTTGAAGCGGGTCGCGCCGACGTTGGCGAAGGTGCCCATGAAGTCCGCGAAGGACTCCTTCAGCCACAGGTCGTCCCACCACACCATGGTGACGAGGTCGCCGAACCACATGTGCGCCATCTCGTGCAGGATGACGTTGGCCCGGCTCTCGTAGGACGCCTGCGTCACCTTGCCGCGGAAGATGAACTCCTCGCGGAAGGTCACCAGGCCCGGGTTCTCCATCGCGCCGAGGTTGTACTCGGGCACGAACGCCTGGTCGTACTTCCCGAAGGGGTACGGGTAGTCGAAGTGCTCGTGGAAGAAGTCCAGGCCCTGCTTGGTGACGAGGAACACGTCGTCGGCGTCGAAGTAGGGGGCGAGGCCCTTGCGGCACAGGGCGCCGAGGGGGATCTCCGACGTGGTGCCGTCCGGGTGGGTGCGGGTGTACGAGTCGGTGACGTAGTGGTACGGGCCCGCGGTGACACAGGTGATGTACGTCGAGATCGGCTTCGTCTCCGCGAACCGCCAGACGCCGTCGCTTTCCGCGCCCACCCCGTTGCTCCAGACCGTCCACCCCTCAGGTGCACGTACCTCGAACCGGAAGGGCGCCTTCAGATCCGGCTGCTCGAAGTTGGCGAAGACCCGGCGGGAGTCGGCCGGCTCGTACTGCGTGTAGAGGTAGACCTCGCCGTCCTCCGGGTCGACGAAGCGGTGCATGCCCTCGCCGGTGCGGGAGTAGGCGCACTGCGCGTCGACGACGAGTTCGTTGTCGGCGGCCAGGTCCTCCAGGGCGATCCGGGAGCCGTCGAAGACCGCGCCCGGGTCGAGGTCCCGGCCGTTCAGCGAGAGCGCCGTGACGCTCGGTGCGATCAGGTCCGCGAAGCTGGACGCCCCCGGCTCGTTGCACCGGAAGCGGATCGTCGTCACGGACCGGAAGGTGCGCGGACCGTCCCCGGACTGGTCGCCGACCGCCGAGCGCAGGTCGAGGGAGACCTCGTACGCGTCGACGGACAGCAGGGCGGCCCGCTCCCGGGCCTCGTCGCGGGACAGATTCTCACCGGGCACGGGCGATGCTCCCTCGGATGGTGTTCAGCATGCGGACAGGCCCGATCCTGCCATGTGCTCCTGACATCGGTCAGCCGGGAATGGGGTGGGGTGCGGCCGATGTTCTCCCTGGCAATCGAACACTTCTTGAGGAGACGCATGTCCGAGACCACCGCCGCCACAGCCGAGGGCAAGACCCCCGTCGACTTCTGGTTCGACCCGCTGTGCCCCTGGGCCTGGATGACCTCCCGCTGGGTCCTGGAGGTGGAGAAGGCCCGTGACATCGAGGTGCGCTGGCACATCATGAGCCTCGCGGTCCTCAACGAGCCGAAGGTCGACGAGCTGCCGGAGGAGTACCGCGAGCTCCTTGAGACCAAGGCCTGGCAGCCGATCCGGGTGGTCACCGCGGCCTGGCAGAAGCACGGCTCCGACATCCTCGGCCCGCTGTACACCGCGCTCGGCACCCGTATCCACAACGAGGGCCAGGGGCCGACCCGCGAGGCCGTCGAGGGCGCGCTGGCGGACGTCGGCCTGCCCGCCGACCTCATCGAGTACTTCGATCAGAAGGACTTCGAGTTCGACGCGGAGCTGCGCGCCTCCCACAAGGAGGGCATCGACAAGGTCGGCCAGGACGTCGGCACCCCGGTCATCGCGGTCCCGGGCCCCGACGGCAACCAGATCGCCTTCTTCGGCCCGGTCGTCACCCCGGCTCCCAAGGGCGAGGAGGCGGCCCGCCTCTGGGACGGCACGGTGGCGGTGGCGTCGGTACCGGGCTTCTACGAGATCAAGCGGACCAGGACCAAGGGTCCCGATTTCTCCAACCTGTAGTAGATCCCCCCAGGGGCGCGGGGCTGCATCGATTTGCGGCTCCGCCGCGTGGGCGCGACAAGCCACAACGGTGCCGCAGCCGCAAACGAACAGGCTGCGGCACCCCATGAGGCGCTACTTCTTCCGAGCCCTTTTCACCCGCCCCAAATACTCGGCATACCCCTCGTCATAAAACGCGACCCGCCCCGCATCCGGCTCCACAACAACCGTCGGTTCGGTCCAGCCCCCCACGTCAAGAGAGACCCCGTACCTCTCGGCCGCGGCCAACACCGCCCCCCGAGCCCCCACCTCCCCCTCCACAACCCTGAGCGGCCGCCCCAGAACCTCGGAGAGCAACCGCATCCACGCGGAACTCCGCGTCCCCCCACCACACACCGCGAGCGACCCGGTCAGCCCCGCCGCCTCCAGACAGTGCCGAGCCGCATACCCGATCCCCTCACAGGTCGCCCGGACCAGATCCGCCTTGGTCGTCTCCAGCGAGACCCCCGTCAGCTCGGCCCGAAGATGCGGCTCGACAAACGGCGCCCGCTCCCCGGACGGAGCGAAGTACGGCAGCACCCGCACCCCGTGCGCCCCCGGCGGAGTCTCGGAGAGCAGCCCGTCCACCTCGGCATGGGTGACCCCGGTCGTCGACAGCACCCAGTCCAGCGCGGCCGTACCGACCATCGCCGGCATCGCCCGCAACCGGTGCCCGGGCCGATCCGTGGAGATGTACAGCCCCGCGGGCTCACCCGACAGATCCAGCTCCGTCGTGGCGACCAGCGCGGCCAGACACGTCCCCACGATCAGCAGCCCGTCCCCCGGCTCGGTGACCCCCGCCCCCAGCGCACACGCGGGGAGGTCGTACGGCCCGTTCGAGAGCCGCGTCCCGACCGGCAGCCCCTCGCCGCGCGCGGCGCCCGTGGCGATCGGGTCGCCGATCGAGGGCAGCAGCCGCCGCCGGTGGGTCAACCCCAGCAACTCCACGACCCGGTTGTCATAGGAACGCGTCCGCGGATCGAGAAACGGCATCGACGCGTCCGACACATCCGTCAGAGCGAGCGACGCGCCCGTCAGCCGCTGGAACACCATGTCCTTGCAGTACACGGCACTCGCGGCGGCGTCCAGCGCCTTGGGGTCGTACCGGTCCAGCCACGCCAGCAACGGCCCCGGCGACCCGGGGAACATCGCCCCGCCGGTCCGCCGGAACACCGTCTCGAACGTGCCGTCCGCCAGCCACTGGTCGAGGAGTTCATGGGCCCGCCCGTCCATCCAGGAGACAGCTGACCGCACCGGCCGCCCCTCCTTGTCGACCAGCCACACCCCGTCGCCCTGTCCGGTCAGCCCCGCCAGCTCCACCGGCTCGTCCACCCGCGCGGTCAGCTTCCCGAGCACGTCCACGACCGCGTCGTACACCTCGGACATGTCCTGCTCGACGAACCCACCGCGCAAGGAGAGCTCCACCGGCCGCGCCTCGACGCCCAGTTGACGTCCCTCACCGTCGAAGGCGGCGGCCTTGACGACGGACGTGCCCACATCGATCCCGACGTACATGAGGAAATCCCTTCTAGGTCACGCCGTCACGTCAAGCAGTGCGCCAGCCGCTCTCCCCGCACCCAGCGGCCCACCTCCTCCGCCGCGATCCGCGCCGCCTTCTCGGCCACCGCGCGGCTCGCCCCGCCGAGGTGGGGGGTGAGGACGACCCGGTCGGTGAGGGAGTGCAGGGGGGAGTCGGGGGGCAGGGGCTCGTGCTCGTAGGTGTCGAGGGCCGCGGCCGACACCTGGCCCTCGGCGAGGGCGGTGCACAGGGCGGCCTCGTCGAGGAGCGGCCCGCGGGCCACGTTCACCACGACCGCGCCCCGGGGCAGCAGCCCCAGCTCACGGGCGCCGATCAGGCCACGGGTCTCCGCGGTGAGCCGGGCGTGCAGGGTGATCACCCGGGAGCGGCCGAGGAGTTCGTCCAGCGAGGAGACCCGCAGGCCGTGGATCTCGCCACGTACGTAGGGGTCGTACACCATGACCTGCGCGCCGAAGGCGCACAGCACGCGCGCGACCCGGCTGCCGACCGCGCCGTAGCCGACGAGCCCGACGG
This sequence comes from Streptomyces sp. NPDC047072, assembly GCF_040643855.1. NCBI lineage: Bacteria > Bacillati > Actinomycetota > Actinomycetes > Kitasatosporales > Streptomycetaceae > Streptomyces > Streptomyces sp. NPDC047072. The sequence continues at coordinate 62,450 of NZ_JBEYVC010000035.1, forward strand.
GCAGGTCCTCCAGCTCCAGTCCGCTGTTCTCGTACGTGTAGTAGGCGGCCCCCTCCCAACTGCCCTGTCCGGCCAGGAGATCGTGTGCCTGCGGGATGCGGCGCAGGGCGGCCAGGAGCATGCCGACGGTGAACTCCGCGGTCGCGGCCGCGTTGCGCCCGGGCGCGAAGCACACCCGGACGTCGTGGGCCTTGGCCGCGTCGAGATTCACGTTGACCGGGCCGCCCCGGCACACCACGACCAGCTTCAGCCGGTCCGCGGTGGCCAGCACCCGCTCGGTCACGGGGCCCATCTGGGTGACGAGCACCTCCGCGTCGGCCAGCGCCTCGATCATCTCGTCCTCGGCGTCGCTGGCCTCCGTCACCTCGGCGACCGGCCCGAAGGGTTCGAGGGGCCAACCGAGCGTCAACTCCGTTGTCTCTACGGCGATCCCGCCGAGCTCGGCCTCCACCGCCCCCGCGATCAGCCCCGGCAGCACGAAGTGGTCCCCGGCCGCCACGACACGCACCGGTTCGGTCCTCTGGGTCATCGTCGACCTCCGAGTCGTCGCTTCCCTGCCACTCACTGACACGATGTTGAGCCGTGTGTCGTGGGTACGCATAGCCCCCATGCAGGTGGGAGGTCGGGATGACGGACGAGAACGAGACGGTGTGGCTGGGGATCGACCTCGGTACGCAGAGCGTCCGCGCGCTGGCGGTCACCGGCGACGGCCGGGTCCTCGGCGCGGGGACGGCCGCGCTGACCGGGCGCCGGGACGGAGCACGGCACGAGCAGGAGCCGGGGGAGTGGTGGGAGGCGGTCCGCACGGCGACCGGGGCGGCGCTGCGGCCCCTGCCCGGCGCCCGGCTCGGCGGCCTCGCGATCTGCGGCACGTCCGGAACGGTCCTCTTGACGGACCTCACGGGCCGCCCCCTGACCCCGGCCCTCATGTACGACGACCGGCGAGCCCGTGCGGAGGCGGAGACGCTACGGGAGGCGGGGCTGGCGGTCCAGGACACATGGGGGTTGCCGAAGGGGCTGTGGCTGTGGCGGGAGTACGGCGGTGGGGTGGGCGCGGGCGGGGCCGGAGCGGACACGAGTGGGCCCCGCCCTGGCGCGCACGCGGGTGGGCTCGGAGCGGGCACGAGTGGGCCCCGCCCCGGTGCGGCCGCGGGTGGGCCCGGCGCGGGCGCCGATGGTGAGCACGCGTCCTCGACCGGCCCCCGCTCATCCTCCGGCCCCCGCTCCTCCTCCGGCCCCTGCTCATCCTCCGGCCCCCTCCGCTCCTCCGGCTTCCCCCGCTCCTCCGGTCTCCGCCTCGCTCACCAGCCCGACGTCATCACCGCCCTCCTCGTCGGCCACCCCGTCCCCGCCGACGCCAGTCACGCCCTGAAGAGCGGCTACGACCTGGAGCGGGGCGCGTGGCCGGAAGTCGACCTCGCCCGGGACCTCTACCGGGACCTCGGTCTGCCCGAGGTCGTGCCGCCCGGCACCCGGCTGGGTGAGGTCTGCGCGGCCGCCGCCGAGGCGACCGGCATCCCCGCCGGCACCCCCGTGATCGCCGGGATGACCGACGGCTGCGCGGCCCAGATCGCGGCCGGCGCCCTGCGCCCCGGCTCCTGGAACTCCGTCCTCGGCACCACCCTCGTCCTCAAGGGCGCCACCGCGGACCCCGTCCGGGACCCCACCGGCGTGGTCTACAACCACCGTGCCCCGGACGGCACTTGGCTTCCCGGCGGGGCCTCCAGCGTGGGCGCGGGCGCGCTGCCCGCCGTACCGGATCCCGCCGCCATGGACGCACGGGCCGCCGCTTTCGAACCGTCCGGCACCCTCACCTACCCCCTCGTCTCCCCGGGCGAGCGCTTCCCTTTCCTCGCCCCCGACGCCACCGCCCTCACCCTCGGCACCCCCGCCGACGAAGCCGACCGCTGGGCCGGCCTCCTCCAGGGCGTGGCCTTCGCCGAGCGCCTCTGCCTGGACTACCTCCACCACCTCGGCGCCCCCCTCGACGGCCCCCTCACCTTCACCGGCGGCGCCGCCCGCAGCGCGTACTGGAACCAACTGCGCACGGACATCCTCGGCCGCCCGGCCCGCATCCCGGAACAGACCGAACCGGCCCTGGGAATGGCCGCGTTGGCGGCCCATGGCGTCACGGGCGAGCCACTGCCGGACATCGCGGAACGCATGGTCCGCATCCGCACGACACTCGACCCGAACCCGAAGCGCACCGCTCTCTTCGTCGAGCAGTACGCCCGCCTGGTCGACGAACTCACCGAGCGCGGCTGGCTCCCACCTCACGTAGCGGCCCACCCGCACTCCAGCCCACCCAGGGGCGCGGGGAACTGCGCGACCAGCCACGATGGCGCCGCACCGACCGACGACAGGACCACCCCATGACCACAACCCTCCTCCTGACCCGCCACGGCCAAACCATCTGGCACGCCGAAAACCGCTACGCAGGCGTAAGCGACATCGGCCTCACAGAAAAAGGCCGCGAACAGGCAGCCGCCCTGGCCCGCTGGTCCACCACCCACCGCCCAGACGCGATCTGGACCTCCCCCCTCTCCCGCGCGATCGCCACCGCGCAACCGGCCGCCCAAGCCCTCGGCATCACCCCCCACCGCGAAAACGACCTAAGAGAGTGCGACTTCGGCGTAGTAGAGGGCCGCACCCTCGCCGAGTTCGCGGCCGAAGTCCCCGCCGCAGCCGAGGCATTCCGCGCAGACCCGGTGACGTACCCCTTCCCCGAGGCCGAGAACCCCAGAGAAGCCGCCGCCCGAGGAAGCGCGGCCCTCCGCAGAATCGCCAAGTCCCACCAAGGCGAACGCGTACTGGTCGTCGCCCACAACACCCTGCTGCGGCTGGCGCTCTGCACCCTGCTCGGAATCCCGCTCGCCGAGTACCGCAGAGTGTTCCCCCAGTTGCGCAACGCGGCGATCACCGAACTACGCCTGGACACGGAGGGATCCGCCGCACTTCTCTCACTCAATGTGCCCTGCGAGCCCGACCTGCCGTAGCACCATGGGCACATGACGGAGATCGACACCTCGGTGCCGCATTCGGCCCGGATCTGGAACTACTGGCTCGGGGGCAAGGACAACTACCCCGTGGACGAGGAGGCCGGCGACGCGTACACCGCCGTCTTCCCCGGCATCGTCACGATCGCCCGCAGCAGCCGGGCCTTCCTCGGGCGCAGCATCCGGTACCTGGTGCGGGAGGCGGGCATCCGGCAGTTCCTGGACGTCGGCACCGGGCTGCCCACGGTCGACAACACCCATGAGGTCGCCCAGAGCATCGCCCCCGAGTCGAGGATCGTCTACGTCGACAACGACCCGTTGGTCCTCGCGCACGCCCGCGCCCTGCTCACCTCCACCCCGGAGGGCGAGACGGCGTACGAGGACCTCAGTCTCTACGACTCCGGGCGCATCCTGGAGGCGGCGTCGAAGACCCTCGACCTCACCCGCCCCACGGCCCTGATCCTGAGCGGCATCCTCGGCCATGTCGCCGACTACGACGTAGCCCGCGGCGTGGTCCGCGACCTCCTGGCGGGCCTCCCCTCGGGCAGCTACCTCTCCCTCAACGAGGGCTCCCGCGGCACCGACCCGGACTACGAACAGGCCCAGGACGCCTACAACGAGACCGGCGCGGTCCCCTACTTCCTACGCCCCGTCGAACAGATCACCGCGTACTTCGACGGCCTGGAACTCGTGGACCCGGGCGTGGTCTCGGTCCCCCTGTGGCACCCCGAGGGCGACACACCCCCGGCCCCGATCGGCCAGCACGGCGGCCTGGGCCGCAAGCCGTAGCCTGTCCGGCCCTCGCGACACCGGAGAGCCCCCGCGAGTCACGTCCTCGCGGGGGCTCCCGTCCCTCCGCCCGCCCACGCGAAGGCTGAGAAGACGATCACGAGGCGGGACGCTCTTTTCCTACGACGCTCAGGGGGCCAGCAGCAGCACGTCCGCGCGGGACTTGGCGGCCTCGTAACGCCGGGCCACGTCCTGCCAGTCGACGACGGCCCACATGGCGTCGATGAAGTCGACCTTCTGGTTGCGGTACTGGAGATAGAAGGCGTGCTCCCAGGCGTCGAAGACCAGGATCGGCACGGACCCCTGGCCGACGTTGCCCTGATGGTCGTAGACCTGCTCGACGACCAGCCGCCCACTGAGCGGCTCGTAGGCGAGCACACCCCAGCCGGAGCCCTGTGTGGTCGCGGCGGCCTTGGTGAGCTGCGCCTTGAACCCGGCGAACGACCCGAAGTCCTCGACGATCGCGTCCGAGAGCTCCCCGACCCCGTCGACGGAGAGCGGCTCCCCGCCGCCGTCCTTCGGGCCGGTCATGTTCCGCCAGTAGATGCTGTGCAGGATGTGGCCGGACAGGTGGAAGGCGAGGTTCTTCTCCAGCCCGTTGACCGCCCCCCACGCCCCCTTGTCCCGCGCCTCCGCCAGCTGCTCCAAGGTGTCGTTCGCGCCCTTCACATAGGCCGCGTGGTGCTTGTCGTGGTGCAGCTCGATGATCTCGGGACTGATCACGGGCGCGAGCGCGGAGTAGTCGTACGGCAGCTCGGGCAACGTGTAGACGGACATGGGCAGGCCCCTCCGAACCTCTTATTGCAACCAACTTGCAACTGCAGGCTAGCAACAAAAAGACCCCCGCGGGTGGACCGGGGGATCTTTCTGGTGGCGGTCGCGGTTATGCCGCCACGGCCGTGTAGTGCGAGGCGTCGCCCTGGATGGAGTAGCTCTCCTTGCCCTCGGTGCCCACCGGGACGTCGCCGGCGACCGTCACGCGGTGCAGGCGGCGCGGGAGGCCGTCGTAGTTGTCGACCGCGTAGTGCTGGGTGATGCGGTTGTCGAAGAGCACGAGCTGGTTCTCCGACCAGCGGTGGCGCAGCAGGTTCTCCGGCCGGGTGACGTACGACTGGAACAGGTCCAGCAGCTTGCGGGACTCGGCAACCGACAGCCCGACGATCCGCTGCGCGAACCCGCCGATGAACAGCCCGCGTTCACCGGTGAGCGGGTGGACGCGGACGACCGGGTGCGCCGTGCGGTACGTGATGGAGGTGAACTGGGCGCGGGCGGCCGCGTGTTCGTCGTTCAGCGCCTCCTCGGGCACCGCGTAGTCGTAGTCGTTGGTGTGCTCGGCCCACAGGTCGTCGGCCAGCCGCCGCAGCGGCTCCGGCAGATCCCGGTACGCGGCCGCCGAGTTGGCGATCAGCGTCTCGCCGCCGTACGGCGGGATCGTGAGGCTGCGCAGGGTGCTGGCCTGGGGCGGGTTGAGGACGAACGTGACGTCGGTGTGCCAGTGGTTGGCCGCACGGCCGCGCTCGCTGTCGACGGGCAGGACGTTCGGGACGCCGTCGATCGAGGGGACCGTCGGGTGGGCGGTGGTCAGCTCGCCGAAGTGCCGGGCGAACGCCTGCTGGCCCGCGTCGTCGAGGTCCACCTCGCTGAAGACGAGCGCCTTGTGGACGCCCAGGGCTTCTCGGAGCGCGGTGACGGTCTCCTCGTCGAGGGGCTTGGAGAGGTCGACGCCGGAGACGTGGGCGCCGATGCGGGCGGTGACCTTGCGGATCTCGATACCGGACATTTGAGGGTCCTTTCTAGGCGTAAACGGGCTGGACGTACTGGTTGGCGGGGCGGGGGAGGCCGTAGCGCTCCCGCAGGGTCTGGCGCGGGCCGTACTCCGCGCGCAGCAGACCGCGGGCGCGCAGGATCGGCACGACGTGGTCGACGAAGGCGTCGAGGCCGGAGGGCAGGACGGCGGGCATGATGTTGAAGCCGTCGGCGGCGCCCTGGGTGAACCAGGTCTCGATCGCGTCGGCGACCTGCTCGGGCGTACCGGCGAAGGTGAGGTGCCCGCGTCCGCCGCCGAGCCGCCCGATCAGCTGCCGGACGGTGAGACGGTCGCGCCGGGCGAGGTCGACGACGAGCGTGTAGCGGCTCTTGGCGCCCTCGACGGCCGACTCGGGCGGCAGGTCGGAGGGAAGCTGTCTGTCCAACTCCAGTGTGCCTGCGGGAAGTTGCAGAAGCCGCTCCAACCCGGCCACGCCGTGCCGGTGCACGATGTGGTCCTCCAGCTCCTGTTCCTTCGCGAGCGCCTCGGCCTCGGTGGCGCCGATGACGGGGACGATGCCGGGCAGCACCTTGATGTGGTCGGTGTCCCGACCAGCCGCCGCGGTACGGGACTTGAGGTCGGCGTAGAAGGCCCGCGCGTCCTCGATGGTCTGCTGTGCGGTGAACACCGCCTCGGCGTACCGGGACGCGAACTCCTTGCCGTCCTCGCTGGAGCCGGCCTGCACGAGCAGGGGGTAACCCTGCGGTGAGCGCGGGACGTTGAGGGCGCCCTCGACGCTGAAGTACGTGCCCCGGTGCCGGGGCGGGTGGATCTTCGCGTCGTCGCCCCAGACGCCGGCCGCCTTGTCGGCGACGATCGCGTCGTCCTCCCAGCTGTCCCAGAGCTTGAGCGCGACGTCGAGGAACTCGGCGGCCCGGGCGTACCGTTCGGCGTGCGCGGGCTCCGCGTCCAGGCCGAAGTTCCGGGCGGCTTCCGCGCCGGCGGTGGTGACGATGTTCCAGCCCGCCCGGCCGCCGCTGATGATGTCCAGCGAGGCGAACTTCCGGGCCAGGTTGTAGGGGGAGTTGTAGGACGTGGACGCGGTCGCGATCAGCCCGATGTGCTCGGTCGCGGTGGCCAGCGCCGTCAGCAGCGTGAGCGGCTCCAGCGCCCCGGCCGGCCGCTGGGCGAGGTTGCTCCACAACTGCGGCCCGTCGGCGAGGAAGAGCGAGTCGAAGGTGCCGCGCTCCGCGGTCCGCGCGAGCCGGACGTAGTGCGCCAGCTCGACATGGGCGAGCGGATCACTCTCGGGCAACCGCCAGGAGGCTTCGTGGTGCCCGGTGTTCATGAGGAAGGCGTTGAGATGGAGGTGGCGGGTCATGAGGGTTCCTTTGCTTACGAGTTCTTGTCCTTGAGCTCTGGTCACCGCGTGTCCTCGGTGACCCCCAACGCCGCCAGCAGCCGCGCCCGGTACTCGTCCCGTGGCCGGTCCCGGTCGATCAGCAGGTCCACTCCGATCCGCCCGGCCTCCAGCACCAGCACCCGGTCGGCCAGCGCGATCGCCTCGTCCACGTCATGCGTCACCAGCAGCACCGACGGCTGATGCCGCTTCCACAACTCCCGCAACAGCGCGTGCATCTTGATCCGCGTCAGGGCATCCAGCGCCCCGAACGGCTCGTCGGCCAGCAGGAGTTCGGGCTCGCGCACCAACGACCGCGCCAGCGCGGCCCGTTGCTGCTCGCCGCCGGACAGCTCGCTCGGCCACGCCCTCTCCCGCCCTTTCAGGCCCACCTCGGCGAGCGCCTCCCGCCCCTTCGCCTCGCCGTCCGTCCCCAGCAGTACGTTGTCCAGCACCCGCCGCCACGGCAGCAGCCGCGAGTCCTGGAAGACCACGGACACCCTCGACGGAGCCGAGAGCTGCCCGCTCCCCACCACCTCGTGGTCCAGCCCCGCGACCGCCCGCAGCAGCGTGCTCTTGCCGGAGCCGCTGTGCCCGAGCAGGGCCACGAACTGCCCGGCGGGGATGTCGAGATCGATGCCGTCGAGGACGGTCCGCCCGTCGAACGACCGGGTGAGTCCCCGGAGTTGTACGGCGACGGCCGGCCGGGTCAGCTGCTCAGTGTGCGGCGCCATGACAGCACCCTCCGTTCGACGAGACGGACCGCGCTGTCGGAGACCAGGCCGAAGACCCCGTAGACCACGAGCCCGACGAGGATGACGTCGCTCTGGCCGTAGTTCTGGGCCTGGAACATCAGGTAGCCGAGCCCGTTGGTGGCGTTGATCTGCTCCAGGACGACCAGACCGAGCCAGGAGCCGGTCACACCGAGCCGGAGTCCCACGAAGAATCCGGGCAGCGCGCCGGGGATGACGATCTGCCGGACGAACGCGACCCTCGACAGGCCCTGCACCTCGGCGAGTTCGACGTACCGGTGGTCGATACCGGCCAGCGCGGCATGTGTGTTGAGGTAGATCGGGATGTAGACGACGATGGCGATGATCGCGACCTTGAACGCCTCGCCGATGCCCAGCCAGAGGATGAACAGCGGGATCAGCCCGAGGGTCGGGATCGCCCGGTTGAGGTTCACCGTCCCGTCGATCAGCGCCTCGCCGGCCCGGCTGAGCCCGGCGGCCAGCGCGAGCACGACCCCTGCGACCAGCCCGATCGCGAACCCGTACCCGGCCCGTTCGAGCGAGGTCAGGATGTCGGTGGGCAGCGTCCCGTCGGTCCACAGACGGACGCCGGTCCTCACCACCGTCCAGGGGGCGGGGATCGCGGCCGGGTCCAACTGCCCGGCGGCGGACGCGGCCGCCCACAGGGCCAGCAGGAGCAGCGGCCCGACCAGCCGGGCGGCGGGCAGCCGTTTGCCGGGGGAGAGCCGGCGGCGCCTGCGGACCGGCTCGGTCACCTCGGGGACCGTGAGGGTCGCGGTCGTCACGGCGCTCACCTCCGGTACTCCGCCGGGACGGACTTCGCGGCGATGCCCTCGAAGCGGTGGTCGAAGAGCGAGGAGACGTCGAACTTCTTCACGAAGCCGCCCTCCGCGAGCAGATCCGCGGTCTCCTGCTCCCACTGGATCGCCTCGTCCCAACTCGGCGGGAACAGCGGCTTGTTGGTGAGCGCGGTGATGCCCTTCGCCTGGGCGGGGGTCAGGTTCTGCGTCTTGACGTAGAACTCCTCGTTCCAGACGTCCGGGTTCTCGTACGACCACACCAGGCCCCTGGCCCAGAACGGGATGTAGGCGGCGACCGCGGCGGCCTTCGCGGGGTCGTTCAGCACCGGCGTCGGCGCCCACAGCAGGCTGAGCAGGTCGACCACGTCCGTGTCGATGGTGTGGGCGCCCTTGGCCTCGTACTGCTGGAGGTAGGCGGGCACCTGGCTGTTGGCGAGCGGGGCGATGTCCACCTGGCCGGACTGCAGGGCCGTGAGGAACTGGTTGCTGGTCAGCGGGACGAGATCGACGTCGTCGTAGGCGAGGCCCGCCTCCTTCAACGCCCGCAGCAGCACGACTCCTTGGGCCTGGCCCTGGGAGAAGGCGAGTTTCCGCCCCTTGAATTCGGCGACGGTACGGATGTCGCTGCCGGGCTTGGTGGCGAACAGGTAGTTCGGCTTGCGGGTGATGTTGATCGCGACGATCTTCGCGTCGAGCCCCTGGTAATGCGCCTGGATCGGCGGAATACCCGCGTTGTTGGCGAGATCCAGGGAGCCCGCGCGGAAGGCGTTGATGACATCGGGACCGGCCGCGATATTCACCCAGCTCGACACCTTGAACGGCAGCGCACCCAACCTGCCGAGTTTCAACTGGAGTTGTTGGGTCCCCAGATAGGAGGTGATCTTCAGACTCGTACCGGCCGGGACCTTCTCGGCGAGCGGGGCGGTCGAGGCACCCACGCTGTCGGCGGCGGCGCTGCTTCCGGCGCAGCCGCTGAGCCCGGCGACCCCGGCCGCGGTGCCGAGGACGGAGGAGAGGAACAGCCGCCGGTCGATTCCGGACGTGCGGGAACGGGGCATGCGGGAATAAGGCATGGGAGAACTCCCTGAATCAGTGCAGCGGAAATGAGCGGGTCACACGGGGCAACGTGTCAGCAACAAAGGGCGCGACACTGCAGGCGAGGGCTCATGAACAGGATGTTCGGGGTCATGCGGAATCCCTGTCAACATTCGGAGTTTCTGAATTAAATAGCCTCAGGTCACACGGCCAGCGGATCGCGGTAGAGCACGTCGAGCGCGACCGCGCCGCCCGCCACGGCGAGGACCGAATCCGGGAAACTCGTCGACATGACCGAGGCCGCCCGCGCGTCCCCGACCCCGGCGCGCAGCGCGGCGAGGCAGTCCTGCCGGTGGATCACCCCGATCTCGGTCACCACCACCGTCTCCGGGTTCAGCACGTCCAGCAGCAGCCGCGCCGCCCGTCCCACCGCGCCCGCCCGCCGCACCAGCAGCCGTACGGCCTCCGGGTCGCCGGCGTCCGCCGCGGCGAGCACGTGCATGGGGTTGTCGCCGTCGACGACGCCCGCCTCCCGCGCCCGCCGGCACAGCGTCCGCTCGCTCAACTCGGCCTGCAGGCAGCCGATCCGCCCGCAGTCGCAGGGCTCCGTACCGCCCGGCACCGGCAGATGCGCGATGGCGCCGGCCTGCGAACGCGGCCCGTGGTGCACCTCGTCGTGGGTGGCGAAGGCCGCGTCGACGACGTTGCCGACGAACAGATGCAGCAGGCTCCGGCTGCCGCGCGCCCGCCCGAACAGCCGCTCCGCGTCGACCAACGCCCGTGCGTGGCCGTCGACATGGACGGGCAGGCCGGTGTGCCGGGCGAGCGTGTCGCGTACGGCCACCTCGCGCCAGCCGAGCAGCGGATGCTCGACGACGGTCCCGGACTCCCGGTCCACCCAGCCGCCGACGGCCACGCCGACCCCCAACGGGCGGCAGCCGCGGGCCCCTTCGAGCAACGCCCGCAGCCCTTCGGCGGCCCGCGCCAACACCGTTGCGGGATCGGTGCGTTGGTGCTTCAGCTCACGCCGGGCCAGCACCCGGCCGCGCAGATCGAGCAGCGCGACGGTGGTGTACGGCACCGCGACATGCACCGCGCCGACCACGAACCGCGAGTCGTCCAGGTCGATCGGGACGTGCGGGCGCCCCACGCCGTTCGACCGCCGGGGCTCCAACGACTCCCGTATCAGGCCGAGTTCGGTGAACCGGGCGCAGTAGTCCGTGACGGATGCCGGCGACAGTCCGGTCAGCCGGGCGATGGTGCTGCGCGCCACCGGCCCGTGCTCCAGCACGGACCGCAGGACGACGCTGGCGCTCGTCCGGCGCCGCAGGGAAGAAGGGACAGGGGGTGCCTCGGTGGGCGGCATGGCGATCATCCTCGGGTACGGGTCCGACACTGCGCCGTCTCTTCGGGAGGCGCGCCGGAGCCCGCCTCACCCGCGGTGGCGACAGGCGGCCGTGCCCACGCGTCGCAGATCGACGTGGCGACGCGACGAGAAGTACCGGGACTGGGCGACCATGGTTCGAAGGGTAGGGCAGGAGACCGGAATCCCACCAGACCACTAGGGTTCGTTTGGTGGATCCCTACAGCGCCCCGTAGGGGACGTTCGTGTGCCCGGCCACCCCACCTCAGTGACGGGCGTCACGCCGTACCGCGTGTAACCCGCATCCTTTGTCCGGACCTCACCAAGCCGCCGTCGCCCCCTTTGTCGGGCGCTGACGGTGATCGGCGTGCGGGCGCTGGGATAGCGTCGCCGGTGTCCCTTGCCGCTCCCACCCCCGCGGAGTCCCCATGAGCACCGCCGTCGTCCCCGCCCGCACCGGCCAGGTCCTCGCCGACCTGATCCCCGCCTCCCGCGTCCGGGACGTCGCCCTCGTGCTCGGCGGCGCCGCGCTCACCGGTCTCGCCGCGCAGATCGCGGTGCCCGTGCCCGGCTCCCCGGTGCCGGTGACCGGCCAGACCTTCGCCGCGCTGCTGGTCGGCACGGCGCTCGGCGCCCGCCGCGGCGTCGCCTCCCTCGCGGTCTACGCGGTGGCGGGCCTCGCCGGGCTCCCGTGGTTCGCGCAGGGCACCTCCGGGTTCTCCGTCTCCTTCGGCTACATCCTCGGCATGATCCTGGCCTCCGCCGCCGTCGGCGCCCTGGCCCGCCGCGGCGCCGACCGGAACGTATGGCGGACGGCCGGCACCATGCTGGTCGGCGAGGCGATCATCTACGCGGTCGGCGTGCCCTACCTCGCCTACGCCGCCGGCCTCTCCGCCTCCGCCGCGATCGCGGCCGGCCTCACGCCGTTCCTGCTCGGCGACGCCCTCAAGGCGGCCCTGGCGATGGGCGTGCTGCCCACGGCCTGGAGGAGCTGCTCCGCCGATGAGTGGTAGTAGTCTCCGTCGCATTCCACGGCCAGTCGCCCGCGCGCGCCCACCACTAC